>CAXTOI010000275.1:0-5257 GCA_964245645.1 uncultured Novosphingobium sp.
GGGCAGTGCGGCGTGGTGGTTGGCCAGGCGGGCATAGGCGCAGCCGATGGTGTCGCGGCTGAGCGCGTCGCCGGGCAGATCCGCCTCGACCGCGGCGAGCACCGCGGCCGCCTGGCTATCCTGCCGCGCCAGCAACAGCAGCCGCGCCAGTTGCGCCCGGTACTCCCCCCGCGGCGCCAGCGCGATCGCGGATTGGAGGTGCTTCACCGCCACGCCGATCCGCCCGGCGGCGGCTTGCTCCAGCCCGAGCAGGAACGGACCCTCGGCGTTGCCGGGCTCGCGCTCGATCAGCGCCATGGCCAGCCGGCTGACGGTCGCCATGTCGCCGCGGGCCAGCGCGTCGCGTGCTGCGGCTTCCAGGGTCGGGCTCAACCGCGGGGGCCGCTGGCGAGAAACCGGTAGCCGCTTCCCACGACGCTCAGCGGCCAAGCGTGGTTACCGCCACGCCAGCGGCGGACGCGCGGTTTTCCACGCCGATTTTCTGGAAGATCTGTTCCAGATGCTTGCTGACCGTGCGCGGGCTGATGTCGAGGATTTCGCCGACCTCGCGGTTCTGCTTGCCGCAGCTGATCCACAGCAGCACCTGGGCTTCGCGCGAGGTCAGGCCATGCCGCTCGGCCAGCACCCGCTCCTGGTCGCCTTCGCGCTTCTCATGCAGGCGGAACAGCCATTCGTCGCGGTCCACGCGCCGCAGCACCGTGCAATCCAGCCTGGTATCGCCGCGCATCAGCGTGATCTGGTTCATCGCCGGATCGCCGGTGAGGAGACGCTTGAGAGGTATCGCGAGTCCCTCGGGCAAGTGGCCGGCCCTCGCGTTCCACCCCGGAAACAGCCGCTCCAGCATACTGGTCGCCAATGGCGTGAACCAGCACGGCGCGCCGCCCGGGTCCAGGGCGAAGACCGGGCGACCGCTGACGTCGAGCGCCGTCTGGCTGCCGTGTGCCACCCGCGCGTTGGCGAGATGAACCCGCAACCGGGCGAGGAGCTCGTCGACGATGATCGGCTTGGTGACATAATCGACGCAGCCCGCTTCGAACCCCTGGACGACATGCCCCGTCTCCGTAAGCCCGGTCATGAAGATCACCGGAAGATGCCTAAAACGCAAGTCTGCCTTGATCCGGCGCGTCGTCTCGAATCCGTCGAGATCGGGCATGACCGCGTCCATCAGAACGAGATCCGGGGTTACATGCTCGAGCAGCTCGAGCGCCGCAAAACCGTCGCGGGCAATCAGCACTGTGACATCTGCGCGCTCGAGCATGCTGATGAGAAAGCGCAGCGTGTCGGGCGAATCGTCAACGACGAGCACTACGCCCAAGGCGCCGGTTTGGGCGGAATTAGCGGTATTCATCGCGATCGAGCATTTTGATCAGCGATGTCAGGTCGAAATTCCTGGCATATCCGCGCATGACCGCAATCGCCGGAGCGCTAACCGCTACATCGGCCTCCAGCTCGCTCAACGCCGCTTCCACGGCGCGGATATGTCCAACTTTGGCGAGTTCGCGGATGCGTTCTACCTGTTCCTCGGCGCCCTTGGGCAGGAGCGGGCGCGTATCGGCCATGGCGGGCAGCGGGTCCTTGGCAATGTCCCAGCACAGCTGCAACTCGCGGCCGATGACCGCCAACAGTTTTTTCTGATCTACCGGCTTCGGCAGGTAGGCGTCATGATGCGAGAGGCTTTCGCCGGGCGCGCCTGATTCTGCTTCGGCCGAAACCATGACGATGCGGATCGCATGGCCATAAGCGACGCGAAGCTGGGCTGCGACATCCCAGCCGCTCATGCCGGGCATATGGATGTCGAGCAGAACAAGATCCGGTTGGCAGCGGTCGGCCAGCGCGAGCCCTTCCGCACCGGAACACGCTGCGTAAACGACAAAATCGAGCTTTCGCAGCAGGCTGCCGAGAATATTGGCCTGCGACCAGTCGTCGTCGATCACCAGCACCGTCCGGCGCGGACCCCGATAGCCGGCTACATGCTGATAATCGGCGGCATCGACCGGCGGCGTAAATGGTTCCGGCAGGAACACGCTGAGGTTGAAGCGACTGCCGACGCCGAGCGTACTGGTGGCGACAACCTCGCCGCCCAAGATGCGCGACAGCGCCCGGGTGATCGCCAGGCCAAGGCCGATACCCGGCTGATGCGCCGCCTGCGGCGAACTGCCGCGCTCGAAAGGATTGAAGATTACCTCCAGATCTTCCGGCGAAATGCCCAGCCCCGTGTCGGAAATAGTCAATTGGGCGACTTGACTCCGATAAGCGACAGACAGGGTCACGCTGCCCTCGCGGGTGTATTTGATCGCGTTCGAAAGCAGGTTGATCAGGATTTGCGTGAGCCGTTTTTCATCGGTGCGCACGAACCGGGGCAACCGCCCGTGATGCTCGAAATGGAGTTCGATGCCCTTTGCGTTCGCCTGCATCCGGAACATGTCCATGACATGCGCGAGCAGGGTTGGGAACTCGACAACCTCCGTGCGCACCGTGAGTGCGCCGTTCCCGATCCGGGAGATTTCAAGGATGCCTTCGATCAGGTTCGTCAGGTGTTCGGCCGAGCGCCGGATCACACCGCCGGCCTCGTCTGCGCAGATTGCCCCGTCTCGTTCCAGGAGCTGGCCGTAGCCGTAAATGGCATTGAGCGGCGACCGAAACTCGTGACTGATGGCGACCAGATAGCGGCTCTTGGCTTCATTGGCAGCTTCCGCAGCATCTTTCGCGCGTTGAAGCTCCGCTACCGTCAGCGTCAGCGCGGCGATTTTGCGCTCCAATTCGTCCATCGCCGAGCCGCCGCCGCCGCCCGGGCCACCGGACTCCAGGTCGATGGGAGCCGGGCCCATGGGAGCCGGATCACCCGGGGCATCGTCGGATTGTGTCGACATGCCGACGCTGACGGCCCGGCAATCTTCATGCTTTGGCGATGCGTTGATGCCGGCTTCCAGAGCTGGGCCCATCGCACCGGCCAGTGCTGTCCTGGCGATGAGGCTGCGTGTCACGCTGGTGGTTACCGCAGCATTGGCTTTGCGATATCGAGCGCGACGCCGCAAACTCGATGTGAAATGTGTCACACTGGCATCCGTTCTGCTCATGCCACGCCATGGTGCGTTTGCGAATGGATCATGTCGCAGCACTGCCCATAACGGTAGTCCCGGATTTTCGATGGATGTCATAAATTCAGTCTATGACAGAGGCATTGTTCCCGACGGTTGAACCGTTGACATCTCCAGGCGGTTCCCGATCTCATCAACCGCCGCTTGGCAGCTCGCGGGAAACATACGGGCGAAGCTACGTCATTCGTACACCTCGCCCAGCACTTGTCGAAGCGTTAGGATCGTGCCGATCGTAGCGCTGGAGTGATATGAAAAAGACCGCAATCAGCTTAGCACAGCCGGCGATGGTGGCGTTGATACTGTTGTTCTGGGCGTTCGGGCCCGCGGCCTGGATCAAGAGTTCATGGTCGATCATCGTGGCAACTTCGCTTACGACCGCGCTGGTTCAGGGGCTGGAGTGGGTCAATGAGCGGCATTCCAGCTGGCGCCTGACCTGGCGCGAATTCTTCACCGACCTGTTCTACGTCATCCTCGGCGCGACGGTGATCGCCTGGTGCACGCGAAAGCTGGCCGATGATCCCATGAAGGCGGCCAAGCATTCGCTCGGCATCACCACCCAGTGGGCGATGCATTGGCCGTTTCTGGCGCAAGTGGCGCTGGTGATTTTCCTGGTGGAGTTTGGCCAGTACTGGATGCACCGGCTGATGCACCGCAATCCGGTATTCTGGTCGACGCATGCGCCGCATCACCACATTACCCAGCTCAACGCGATGAAGGGCGCAGTGGGCAATCCGCTCGAACTGATCCTGATCAGCCTCAGCGTGGTTGCCTTGCTCGATTTGCCCGATGCCGCCGAATTCTGCGCCTTTAATGTCCTGGCGGTCATATCGACCTTCGCACATGCCAATACGCGGTTCGATCCGCCCCGGTGGTACGCGTTCTTCTTCACCACCATCCGCAACCATAGCCTCCACCATTCGGTGGTATATGAAGATACCCGCTGCAACTATGGCAACTCGCTGATCCTGCTCGATCGCATCTTCGGCACTTATCGCGAAGGGGAAGCGGAACTCGTCGGGCAGGATGAACGCAAGCGCTTGTCGGTCTGGGAACAGACGATCTTCCCGGCGCGGCCGGTAATCGCCAGGATCAAGGCAAGGTCTACCCAGCGCAAGCCGGCGGCCGGCTGAACGGGTACCATGGCCCAAGGCCAATTTGAATTCATCCGATGAACTGGAAAACGCTCTACACGAGCGCGGGAGGACGCTTGACAATGAAATGGGTCGCCATGGCTGCGGGGTGTTGCGCGGCTGTTCTGCAGGCCGGGCAAGCCGTTGCCGCCGAGCATGTGATTCAGGTGCCCGGCTTTGCCGACTTCATCACGGTCGATGGTTCGACGGTGTGGGTGACCAATCGCGGGCGGGTCGAGAACTGGTCGCCTGCGGGAAAACGCGCGGAAGTCGCTTTGACCCGGCCTTGCGGCGCGATGACCATCCTGGCCGGATCGTTGTGGGTGGCCGACTGCACCGATCGGACGATCAACCGCATTGACCTCGCGTCCGCCAGATCGATAGCGGCGATCCCGACCGGCATCGCCAACCCGACCGGCGAGTTGAATGTCGTGGCGGGAGCAGGGTCGGTCTGGGTGGCCAGCGACAGCAAAGGTGTCATTTCCCGTATCGATCCAGAGAGCAACCGCGTCGTGGCCTCGGTCCAGGTCGATCCGGATACCTGTTATCTGGCATTCGGCATGGGATCGCTGTGGGCCGTCAGCGCCACGCACCAGGTGATCCAGAAGATCGATCCGCAGACCAACACGGTGGTCAAGCGAACCAACCTCGGCCACTTGCCCGGCTTCCTCGCCGCCGGTGAAGGCGCGGTCTGGGTGCAGGAGCAGGGCGACGGAACCGTAGCGCGGATCGATCCCGTAACCGGAGACGTGTCCGGCCGCGTGAAACTCGATGAAACGCTTAAATACGGAGATATCGATACCGGCGGCGGCAAGGTGTGGCTGCGCACGACCGCGGGCCAGACCTTCGTGGTCATCGACGCCAAAACCATGGCGATCGACGCGCGGGTCGGCAAAGCTGCCGGCAGCGGGGCTCTGCGCTATACCGACGCGGTGCTGTGGACGACGGCGCATGACCAGCATACCTTGTCCTGGTGGGACAACCCGGCGGATATCATACGTTCGACCAGAGCGCCTTAGACACCTCGGT
>CAXTOI010000276.1:0-3138 GCA_964245645.1 uncultured Novosphingobium sp.
GGTCGCGGTGATGGCGCCGCTATAGGTCTTCCAGCCGCTGAAGCCGTGGCTCGCCAAGGCAACGGTCGGCGAGGTGATGGTCTTGCCGCCCAGCGTGGTGGTGAGGAACTGGCTGGTTGCGCCGGAAAAGCCGGACTGCTGCGCAAAGGCATAATCGAACGACAAGGTGTAGGTTTTGCCGATCGTCAGTCCGGTGATCGTCTACGACAATGCGCCGACCTGGAAATCGCCGTTGAGCGCGGCGAAGTTGCCGGCGATCGGCGACAGGCCGTTCCAGGTGCTGGCGCCGCCATCGGCCTGATCCCACAACGCGACGTTCCCGTATTCGCCTTTGGAGCCGGTGGTGCCGCTGGCCATCACGAAAGTATAGCTGTTGTTCGGTGCGGGCACCGACCAGCCGGTGGCGCTGATGTTGCTGTAGCCGAGCTGGCCAACGCCGTGGGGCAATTGCGTAAAGTCGCCGTTGGTGACGAATTGTGTAGCCTGGGCTGAAGTAGCAATGGCGATAGTCGCCCCCAGTTCTGCAATCATGCTTAACATTTTCATGGCACTATTTCCTTTGCGTCAATAATTAACGATATATGCCAAGTCATCGGGTGATATTGAACTTGAACATGATAGCGTATGATATCGATTGCAAAAGGCGTGCCGTTTTTCTCGGTCTTTATATTTTCGGTGGTTAAATAGTTAATATAACATTAATTGTTTTAGCTGTAACGGGGTGTGACAGTTTGTGCGGGGGCAGCGTTACTGGGGCGAGGTTTGTCTTTGCGGAGTTGATCCTACGGGCCAGCGCATCGTGCCGCGAATGTGTGTGACCTGTGATCCTCCCCCTCTGGGGGAGGTGGCTCGCGTAGCGAGACGGAGGGGGTGTCGTAGCGCGACATGCATCAACGCGAGGTCACCGCGTCCGCCCCCTACCCCAGAGAGGGAGGATTGAGTTGCGCCGGATTATCGCATGGCGCTCTGAAATAGCACCTGATTGTCTTGTGCCGGAGCGTTGCGCTGGTCGGCTTCTACGGCGCCGACTTAGCTACCCAAGCTGCTTAGGGAAGCTCTGATTAAGTGCGTTATCGATCAGAGGGTGCCTAAAATATCCCCGTCAGCCCGGCCTTGAGCCGGGCCAAGGCTGCCTTTCTGCACCGGACAGACAAAAAAAGAAGCCCAAGCCCGGGTTCAAGCCCGGCCCGACGGGGGTGTTATCTTGGTGAAGCTCCGACCTGATCAGAGGTTCCTTAGACATTCGCGTTGATCGGGCCCTGGCTATTGCCGCTGACGAATTGCCGGACATAGGGATTGTCGGTCGTATCCAGTTCGGCGACCGGCCCGCGCCAGACAATGCGGCCCTGGTGCAGCATCGCCACCTCGTCGGCGATCGTCCGGGCCGAGGCGAGGTCGTGAGTGATCGATACCGCCGTGCAGCCCAGCGAGCGCACCTTGTCGACGATCAGCTCGTTGATCGCTGCGGCCGTGATCGGGTCGAGCCCGGTGGTCGGCTCGTCGAAGAACAGGATGTCGGGCTGGCCGACGATCGCCCGTGCCAGACCGACCCGTTTCTGCATCCCCCCGGACATTTCGCCTGGATAAAGCTGGGCGGTGTCCGGCCCGAGGCGGACGAGTTGCATCGCCGCGACGGCGCGCTCGCGCGCTTCGCGGCGGGAAACGCCATCGGCATTGATCAGGCGGAAGGCGATGTTTTCCCAGATCGTCAGGCTGTCGAACAGCGCCGCGCCCTGGAACAGCATGCCGATCCCCGAAAAGAGCTTGCGCCGCTCGCCCTCGGACAGCACGGTCACGTCCACCCCATCGAGCAGCACTTGCCCGGCATCGGGCCGCATCAGCCCCAGCGCGATCTTCAGCGTGACCGACTTGCCTTGCCCCGAGCCGCCGATCAGCACCAGCGAACGCCCCGGCGCGACGGCCAGATCCAGCCCGTCGAGCACCGGCGCACGCGCGAAACGTTTGTACACCGCCCGCCATTCCAGCTTGGGCACGACCGCCGCAGCCATCACAGCCGCGTGAACAGCGAGGTAAGCAGATAATCCGAAGCCAGGATCAGGATCGCCGAAGACACCACCGCCGAAGTTGTCGCCCGCCCGACGCCGCGCGCGCCGCCGGTGGCGTTCATGCCGTGGTAGCAGCCCATCAAGCCGACGATGAAGCCGAATACCGCCGCCTTGACCAGGCCGGATTCCACATCCCAGGCGGTCAGGAAGCTGGCGGTGTTGATGATGTAGATCTGCGGGCTGACCCCGAGCAAATGGATCGCCACCTGCCAGCCGCCGGCGATGCCGATGATGTCGGTGACCAGCGTCAGCAGCGGCAGCGCGATGACCGCGGCCAGCAACCGGGGGGCGATAAGGTAGCGGAACGGGTCGGTCGACAGCGTCGTCATCGCATCGATCTGCTCGGTCGCGCGCATCGCGCCGATCTCCGAGGCGATCGCCGCCGAAACCCGACCGGCCAGCATCAGCGCCGCCAGCACCGGCCCGAGTTCGCGGGTGATGCCCAGCGCGACGATCTGCGCCATGACCTGCTCGGCATTGAACCGGTCGCCGCCGCTGTAGATGTTCAGCGCCAGCGCTGCGCCGGTGAACCACGCGGTCAAGCCGACCACCGGCAACGACAGGAATCCGATCGCGCCCAACTGCCGCAGGATCTGCTGCGGAAACCAGCGCGGCGTCACCGCTGCGTGGATGCCGCGCCCGGCGAATAGGACGACCCGGCCAATGGCGGCGCCTGTCGCCAGGGTGGTGCGCCCCAGCGCATTGACCCAGCGCAGCGACGACGGCACGGCTTCGTCGGCATCAATCGCCACTGGCGGGACTTTCGGCGCTCGCCGCCGTGTTGCCGGCGGCCGGGGCCGCATCGGCGGCAGGGTGCGGGTGGATGAACTGCCCGATCAGCCCGAACAGATCGACCGACCCCTGCGTGTTGGCGATCTCGCCGCCGGGCTTCAGATCGTCTTCGGCCCCGCCCGGCGTCAGCGCGATATGCGCGCCGCCGAGCAGGCCGTCGCTGGTGACCTTGGCGGTCGAGTCCGAAGGGACATGAACATCGCCGTTCAGCGACAGCTCGACCACCGCCAGAAAGCTTTTGGGATCGATCCGCACGGTCGTCACGCTGCCGACCTTGACC
>CAXTOI010000276.1:3148-5230 GCA_964245645.1 uncultured Novosphingobium sp.
CGACGCTGGAGGCGGTGGCGGCGGAGCGTTGCACGTCGCTGTACGGCGTGCCGACCATGTTCATCGCGATGCACGATCATCCCCCCCGCCCCCCGGTCGCCCCCGCCGCTCAGCCGCCCGGCCTGCGCCACGCCAAGCGACCAGACCAGGAATAGCGCCACCAGCGCCAGCACCAGAAAGCCCATGGCGGTTTCGCCCCAATGGCTGCGCATGTTCGTGTTCCTGTCAGCTTGAAGCGTGATGCGAAAAGTGGGAACAGAGACTCTGGACCCGGGAGGGTGAAATCAACCCTTGCGATGGACGATGCCGTCGCGGTCCTTCTGCAACTGCGCGATCAAGACGTTGATATTGCCGCCGGCATTGTCGATCGTCGAGACGAAATCCTGCTGCTGGGTAATCGCCAGCCACACGCCCGAAACCTGCACATCGACCACATGGTAGCTTCCCGCGCTGCCGAGCACGCGCCATTTCACAACGGTGGGCGTCGACATCTTGCCGCCGAACAATGTCGTGGTGACGATCGTGTCGCCCGGCTTGTTCGGCACCGAGCCGTTCACGGTGAATTTCTCGCCGTGGTAATCGTCGATCCGGCTCTGGTATACGCCCTCGGCATACGTGCGGAACACTGCGGCGAATCGCTGATATTGATCGGGCGTAATGCTGCGGGCATATTTGCCCAGCACGAAACGGGTGAGCCGCGGTACATCGACCACCTGATCGATCAGCGTGCGGAAGCTCTGTTCCTTTGCCGGCTTGCTTTCCTGCCGATTGTTGAGGATGGCCAGGACCCGGGCGCCGTTGCCATCGACGAATTGTTCGGCCTGCGCATCGCGCTGCGCCAGCGCGGCGGAAGGCAGCGCTATTGCCGCCATAGCGGGCGCCAGCGCCAGCGCGACGAAAGGGTAGAGCTTAAAGGGCATGTGGCGAACCTTCAAATCGAACCGATAGAGACAGTCATGCGTAGCCATCCGGCGCTTGCTGCCGGATGAACCCACAACAACAGTTCGACTTGTTAAGGGGTTCCAGGCGCCGCGTCAAAATCCGGCAGCGCCGCCTGCTTGCCGGTCGCTTCCGCTACCGAGGCGGCGCGAAACTGGGTGTAGGCCGAGCGGGTGAAAGCATAGGGATCGGTCGCGCCATAGATCGCCTTCATCGTGTCGTCGGAGCGCGAGCGCCAGTCGATGCCTTCGAGCAGGAACAGCGAAATTCCTTCGGGCGAAGTGATCCCGCCGATGAAGAACTCCACCGGATCGGCGAAATTATCGACGATCCGGCCGAACCCGTCGCGCAAGTCGGATGGGCCCAGCAACGGGATCATCACGTAGGGGCCGGGCTTGACTCCATAGCGGCCCAGCGTCTGGCCAAAATCGGAAATGTGGATCGGCACGCCCTCGGACTTGGCCACATCGAACAAGCCGGCGAGGCCGAAGGTGGTATTCACGACGAACCGGAATACCGTCTTACCCATCGACTTGATCCGCAATTGCAGCAGATCGTTGACCGCGGTGAGCGGCTCGCCGAGATTGAACAAGGCGTTAGTGACATGATAGCGTACGACATGCGGCACGACATGGACATAGCCGTGCGACACCGGGGCCAGCAGATGGCGCTCGAGCGCGATATCGAATGAGAATATGCCGCGGTTCAATTTGACCCATGGATCGCGCGGCTGGGCGACCTGGTTGATCGCAGCGTCCGACGCCGGCGTATCGGCGCCGGGGGTGGCTGATGGTGCTGGCGGCACGTCCGCAGGCGGTGCGGCGGGATCTGCGGTCGCGGCCGGAGCGGTCGCGGCCGGGGAATTGTCCTGGGGCGGCGCGGGGATAGCTGCCGCATCGGTGCTGGCAGGCGCAGCGGGAGCAGCGCTGGCGGCGATCGGCGGCGGCTGCATGCTGGACGGAGACGCGCCGGACACCGTATCGGCCATAGCCATAGCCAGAACCAGCAGCAGCATGCATTTCCCTTTTCGAGCGCCACGGTATGCAGCTTGCCTGTAGCCAATACGCACCACGACCCACAACGGATCCGCAAGTCGGGCGGAAACGGTTCGCAGCGCGGGTCGAAGCTCACGACCTGCACGGT
>CAXTOI010000277.1:0-403 GCA_964245645.1 uncultured Novosphingobium sp.
GCCAATAGGCCGCGCGTCGATGTCAGCGTTGATACCCCTCCCCAACCCTCCCCAAACGGGAGGGAGCCTTGGGTCGCAACCACTCGACATTACCCCTGCACCTTGCGTCCCCCGACCCATACCTCGAGCACTTGCGTCGCACGCAGTTCGCCGGGTGTTGCCAATAGCGGATCATGGTCGATCAGCAGGAAATCGGCGCGCTGTCCTGCCTCGATGCGGCCGAAATGGCTGTCGCCAAAGCCGGCATAGGCAGCGCCGCTGGTCAACGCCGCGAGCGCCGCTTCTCGCGTCAGTTTTTCCTGCGGCTGCCAGCCGCCAAAAGGCTGCGAATCCACGCCCTGCCGGGTGATTGCGGTGGCAAAGGCAGCGAAAGGATCGGGAGCTTCCGCAGGCGCGCCCGAAC
>CAXTOI010000277.1:413-2194 GCA_964245645.1 uncultured Novosphingobium sp.
CGCCCCGGCCGCACTCACCGATTTCCACGCTTCGACACCAGCCAGGCGGCCAGCGCCAAGTCGCGCCTCGATCATTCCCCGGTCGCCCGCCACCGCCCCCGGCATCATCGTTGCGACCACGCCATGTGCGCCGAACCGACCGATGTCGGCCGGATCGAGCACTTCGCTGTCCTCGATCCGCCAGCGTCGGTCGCCGCGATAAGTCTCGGCAAGTTCGGCAATAGCGGCCAGCAACTCGCTATCTGCGGCATCGCCCGCAGCATGGACGGCGACCTGGAAGTGATCGATGGCGGCCCGGCTCATCAAATTCTTGAGCTGCGTTTCGTTCAGCCGCGCCAGACCTTGATCATCGGCTCCCCGATGGGCAGGGTCATCCAGATAAGGCGCCTTCATCAGCGCGCTATGTTGGGCCAGCGTGCCGTCGAGCGTCAGGCTCACGCCGTTCAGCCGCAAGCGATCGTCATACAGCCACGGTGTCGGCCCCGGCCCGGCGATCAGTGCCATCGCCTCGACCCCGTCGGCATACGCCATGATCCGGATCGTCAGCGCGCCGCTGTCCCCGGCGCGGCGCCAGGTCTGCCAATCCTCGATGGTGCTGCCCATGTCGGTCACGGCGGTAACGCCATGGCTCAGCAGGATCGCTTGCGCCTTGGCGAAGGCAAGGTCGCGATCCTCGGGCCGGGGCGCCGGGATCAGCGCAGCGACCAGCGCCATGGCGCTATCCACCAGCACGCCGCCTGGTTTGCCGCCAACACTGCGCGCAATCCTTCCGCCCGGCGGATCGCGCGTCAGCGCCGAGATATGCGCCAGGGCCAGCGCCTTGCCATTGGCCCAACCGGCATGGCCGTCGGCGCTGACCAGCCAGACCGGATGCTCGGCCACCACGGCATCGAGATCGGCGGCATTCAACGCGCGGCCCACGCCCCAGCGTTCCGCATTCCAGCCCCGCCCGATGATCCAGCCACGATCGGGATGCGCGGCCGTGTAAGCCGCCAGTCGTCCCTGCGCTTCGGCCAGCGATTTCGCATTCGACAGATCGAGCGTCAGCGCCGCAAAGCCCAGATCCATGACATGGGCATCGGCATCGACGAAGCCGGGAATCGCGACCCGGCCATGCTCATCGACCGCGTAATCGACCCGCGGACGCTTGTCGCCGTGGTGGAGGACTTGGCTGATGCGGCCATCGCTGCCGATCACCAGCCCGGTAAAATGGATCACATTGCCCTGCGCATCGAGCGCGGTGCCGTCGACATTGTCCACCAGCGTATCGGCGCAGGCCGGCGCGGCCATCAATGCAGCGCCCAGCAACGCAGCCATCAACCGCTTCATCGCTTTACTTGGCGCCCTTGCGCGGCAGCCGGCGCACCAGCGCGCTGGTATCCTCGCGCCCCCCGCCGAGCGCCTGGACATCGGCATAAAACTGATCGACCAGCCCGGTTATCGGCAGTGACAGCCCCAGCCCGCGCCCTTCGTCCAGCGCCAGCCCCAAATCCATGCGCATCCAGTCCACCGCGAAACCGAAGTCGAAGCTGTCCTGCGCCATCGTCTGCCAGCGATTGTCGAGCTGCCAGCTTTGTGCCGCGCCATGCGAAATCGCCTCGAACACCTTGTCGAGATCGAGATGCGCGGCTTGCGCCAGACGCATTGCCTCGGCCACGCCGGCGATGGCGCCGGCGATGCAGATCTGGTTGGCCATCTTGCACGATTGCCCGGCGCCGGCCTTGCCGACATGAACGATGCGCTGCGAATACGTCTGCATCACCGGGCGCGCTGCCTCGATC
>CAXTOI010000277.1:2204-2940 GCA_964245645.1 uncultured Novosphingobium sp.
CGCATCGGCCCTGCCGCCGCACATCAGCGTCAGCGTGCCGTTCTCCGCCCCGATCTGCGATCCGGTCATCGGCGCATCGACGCAATGGATGTGCAGATCGCGCGCTTCCACCGCGATCTGGCGAGCAATCCGCGCCGATACGGTGGTGTGATCGACGAAGGTCGCGCCCGGCTTCAGCGTGGAAAATGCCCCTTGCGGCCCCAGCGCCACTTCGGCCAGGTCATCATCATTGCCGACGCAGGTGATGACCACGTCCGCCGCTGCGGCCGCCTCTGCCGGCGAACCCGCCGCCGTGATGGCCAGATCGGGGTGCGCCGCGCGCCATGCGTCCAGCCGCTGCGGACCCCGGCTGTAGATGGTCAGCTGGTGCCCGGCGCGGGCGATATGCCGCGCGATCGGCCCGCCCATCACCCCCAGCCCGCTCATCGAGACGTTTTTGCCATCACTCATGGCCCGCTTCTAGCGCGTCCTGTGCCAAAGCAAAACCACCCTTCTGACGCCTCTGGCGTGCAGCTCAACCAGCGAAAGCGGTTCCCATCGGCATCGGTTTGGATTAAGCGGCGCCGGCCATGGACCAGACATTGCTTCCTATTCCGGCCGCGGCCGTGACGCAGCTGAGCATCGCCGATGTGCGCGCCGCCGCGCTGCGTATCGCCGGCCACATCGTGCGCACGCCGACGCTGCACAGCAGGACGCTTAGCGCGATGACCGGCGCCGACATCTGGCTGAAATTCGA
>CAXTOI010000277.1:2950-5191 GCA_964245645.1 uncultured Novosphingobium sp.
CATCGGACTGGGATTTGCGATCCCGATCAACGAGGCCAAGCGGATTGCCGGCCATGTCGTGCGCACGCCGACCGATTACAGCAAGACGCTGAGTGCGATGACCGGGGCCGACATCTGGCTGAAATTTGAAAACCTGCAGTTTACCGCCGCTTACAAGGAACGCGGCGCGCTCAATGCCTTGCTGCAGCTGAACAGCGAGCAGCGGACGCGCGGCGTCATCGCCGCCTCGGCGGGCAATCACGCGCAGGGGCTGTCGTATCACGGCACCAGGCTGGGCGTGCCGGTCACCATCGTCATGCCGCGCACCACGCCGACGATCAAGGTGATGCAGACCGAAAGCGTCGGCGGCAAGGTCGTGCTCGAAGGCGAATCCTTCGACGACGCTTATGCCTGTGCCCGCAGCATGGAACAGCAGCTGGGCCTGACCTTCATCCATCCGTTCGACGAGTTGTTCGTGGCCGCGGGCCAGGGCACCGTGGCGCTGGAAATGCTGGAGGATGTGCCGCAGCTCGATATGCTGGTGCTGCCGGTCGGCGGCGGCGGTCTGTCCGCCGGCATGGGCACCGCGGCACGGGCGATCAATCCGGGCATCGGCCTGATCGGGGTCGAGGCCGCGTTGTATCCCTCGATGTACAACCGCCTGAAAGGCACCAGCCTGCCGATCGGGGGCGATACGCTGGCCGAAGGCATTGCCGTGTTCGCACCGGGTGAATTCACCTCGCGTATTCTGGCCGATCTGCTCGACGATTTCGTGCTGGTCAGCGAATCGGCTTTGGAAAACGCGCTGGCGCTGCTGTTGCAGATCGAAAAGACCGTAGTCGAGGGCGCAGGCGCGGCGGGTCTGGCGGCGGTGCTGTCGAATCGCGAGCGGTTTGCCGGGCGCACGGTGGGCGTCGTGCTGTCGGGCGGCAATATCGATACACGGCTGCTCGCCAATGTGCTCCTGCGCGATCTGGCGCGGTCGGGCCGGCTGGCGCGGCTGCGGCTGACCTTGCAGGATCGGCCCGGCGCGCTGTTCAAGGTGATGCAGGAATTCAATACCCATAACATCAATATCATCGAGATCTGGCACCAGCGGATCTTCACGCATCTGCCCGCCAAAGGCCTGATCACCGACATCGAATGCGAAGCGCGCGACCGCGAACAGCTCGACGGGCTGGTCGCGGCCTTGCGTGCGAAAGGATACGACGTCAGTCAGGTCGACATTAACTAAGGCATTCCAGACGCAAACGATAAATTTGTACCAAACCGATCGAAATTCTGGCGCGGACGACCAATATCTGGTTAAACCGCTTTTACCGTGGGAGAGCTGCGGGCATACTCACCGCAAGCGGAACACCCCGCCACAGGATATCGTCGCAAAGTGACAGCTCCGGTTCGCTTTCCCCGTTTTTTCGTGACGAGCCCCGCGCCGTGTCCCTACTTGCCGGGCCGCAGCGAGCGCAAGGTGTTCACTGAGCTCAAGGGGCCGCATGCCGATGCGCTGAATGATGCCTTGGGGCGGATCGGCTTCCGCCGCAGCCAGACCGTGGCGTATCGCCCGTCGTGCATCGATTGCGCTGCCTGCGTCTCGGTGCGCGTCGTTGCGGAGGAGTTCAGCCCCTCCGCCACCCAGCGGCGAAACCTGAAACGCAATTCCGATCTGATCGCCACGGTGTGCGAGCCGTGGTCCACCGGCGAGCAATTCGAACTGTTGCAAACCTATCTCGGCGCGCGCCATCCCGGTGGCGGCATGGCGAGCATGGACGAGACCGATTTTGCCGACATGGTCGAACACACCCCGGTCACCAGTCATCTCATCGAATACCGCGAGGCGCCTGACGCTGACGGGGTTGCGCCGGGGCGGCTGGTTGGTGCATGCCTGACCGACCGCCAGGGCGATGGGCTGTCGATGATCTACAGCTTCTATGACCCGGAGCATGCGACGCGGACCGGGCTTGGCAATTACATTATCCTCGATCACATCCGCCGCGCGGCGCAAGACGGCCTGCCTTACGTCTATCTGGGCTATTGGGTCGACGGGTCTGCGCGCATGCAATACAAGGTGCGCTATCGACCGCTGGAAAAGCTGGGTCGCGAAGGCTGGCAGCGATTGGGCGATGCCGAACAACAGCGCCTCATCAACGCCGCCGCCGGATCGCGCGGCTTGGCCCCGGCCTTGCCCGAGGGCGGCGGAAAAGACGGCATGCCGCTGGTGGCCAAACCCTTCAGCTATACGGATTGAGCGCTTAGAGCATACTC
>CAXTOI010000278.1:0-5182 GCA_964245645.1 uncultured Novosphingobium sp.
CCATGTCGACGATCTGCGCCGACAGGGTCAGCGGGAGATCGGCGAATGGCGCAGTCATGGCCTGGGCCGATGGCCGGACCTGCGCGCGCGGCGTCGCCGGCGCACCGCTGGCCATGCCGAACAGCGCGGGCAGCGCCGTAACGGGCAGCGCGACGGTCACGTTCCACGGCAGGCCGTCGGCCTCCTTCACCTCCAGCGCCAGGATCGCCAGCGGCTGGTCCTCCGGAAAGGGCGCAAGCTGGGCAAGACTGCCGTCGCGGCCTGCCGGAACGATGTCGCGGGCGCCCGCCATCGCCGCAATGCCATCGGTGACCGCGTCGAGCGCGCCGGTGATCTGCGCACCGACCATGCTCTCGAGCCGCACGATCATCAGTTCCGCGGCCATCGGGAATGCCTCGGGCAGCGGGCGCGGCGCGGCGCCCTTGCCGCCGAATGCGCGATCGACGATGCGGAACACCGCCGGCGCGTCGATCGTCACCAGCAGCAGCGCCTCGGCCGGCCCGACCGCGAACAGGCTGTTGGCGGCCAGCGCATGCGCGGCGCCTTCGCGCAGCGCCGACAGCACGCCCTCGCGCATAGCCGAGCAGCGCACCATGGGCGCCTCGCCGCCCAGCAACGGCGCCAGCGCCCCCGCCAGCCGCCGCCCCAGCCGCTCGCCGACGCGTTCAAGCAAAGGTTTCAGTTCGGCATGATCGGGGCCGCGGCTCAGCAATTCAGGGCAATGGCGGGCGAGAGGGCGTTCGGCGATAAAATTGTGTTCTGGTTTCATGGGCCTGCTTTGGGATTGGGGACTGATGCCGTTGGGTGATCGAATGCTACGCGCGTACCCTTTCCCCGCCTTCCTGAGCTTGTCGAAGGACTGTCCTGCCTTCTGCCAGGGTCGAACAGAAAGGCAGCCCTTCGACAGGCTCAGGACAGACGGGAAGGGAACATGACCGGCGTCACACGTTCGCTCACTGCACCAGAAAGCTCTTGAAATAGACGTTATCCACCCCGCCGAAGCCTTCCTTTTCGATCAGGATCCTGTTGATCGCTGCGGCCAGGCGTTTCTGCAGCATCTCCTTACCCTCGATAGTGTTGACGTCGGCTTGTGGGGTGTCGGCCAGCACGGCCAGCAGCGCCGACCGAACCGCCAGCTCATGCTTTTTGAGCCACATCAGCACCCGGCCGTCGCGCTGGGTCGAACAAGCGAGGCTGACCTGGATCAACGCGGTGGAATCGCGCAGGTTGGAGGTGAATTCGTCGGTAAAATTATAATAGCTGGTCTTGTAGGAGCTGCCGCCGTCGCCATCGACATCGGCCGGAGCGCCGTCCTTGGCGCCCTCGGCTTTCGGCGCATAAGGGTCCTCGTCGCCCTTGCGGATCAGCTTGGGCGAATTATCCTCCTTCTTCTTTTCCGCGCCGATGATCCCGGCCTTGACCAGCGCAAAGGCGCCGCCCCCGCCGATGCCGAGCATCACCACGGCCACGATGATCAGCATCAGCATGCCCTTGCCGCCGCTCTTGGCAGGCTTGTCGGCAGCCGTTTTTTCCTTGGACATGATCAACCCCCCTGGGAATTAGGCGAAAATGCCAGCGCCGGTCGCCGCAATGCTGCCGGCGCTGGAGCCCGGCGCGGCTACAGCGCGGTTTGCAGCGATGAAGCCCGGACGTTGCTGCGGTTGGGCTTGTGATTGCGTTTGCGATTGTTGTGACCCGCCGGTGGTGGAGGCCAAGCCAGTGCTTTGACCGGCGGCGGAAGTGGCGGGGGTCGGGGCAACGGGCGACGCGAAAGTCTGGCCGGGATTGCTCGCCAGACCGCCGGATTGTGCCGGGTTGCCCGCCGGAGCTCGGTTGCCGGGGTCCCCGCTCGACGATAGATCTGCTGCCGCAAACCGGTCAGCGCTTGCAGGCCCGGAATTTCCTATCGCCGATTGCGCGGCGGGGGCGAAACCGGGGTCGGTGCTGGTCATGCTGACCGACAGCCCCGCAGGGTCCTGCTGGAAGGTCAGCGAGACCTTGCCGAAATCGGCGTGGGTAACGGTGG
This sequence comes from uncultured Novosphingobium sp., assembly GCA_964245645.1. GTDB lineage: Bacteria > Pseudomonadota > Alphaproteobacteria > Sphingomonadales > Sphingomonadaceae > Novosphingobium. Next base: position 2,027 of record CAXTOI010000278.1, read on the forward strand.
TGCTGATCTGCTGCGGCACAGCGGCGGTTTGGGCCGTGGCGCGCGCTTCGAGCAGCCGGTCCACCAGCGCGGCGAAATCCTGCGGCGGGTTTGGGACCGGAGACGTTGCGCTGGTGGTGGCGCCAGGCGGAGTTTGCCCGGTGGGCAGCACGCCGACGGATGGCGAGGGCGCGGCGGAGGTATCGTCGGTGGCTGCCGCGGGCGTGACCGCTCGGGCTGCGCCGGGTTGGCGCACCAGTCGGCTGGCGGGCGATGGCCCGGCCGAAGCGAGGCTGGCGGTTACGACATTGGCAAGCGCCGGCGCGGCTAGCATCACCACGGCGGGTTGCAGCACCGCATTTGCGCCGCTGGCGACGGGATCGGGCAACGGCTGAACGATTGCGACCGGCGCAGCCTGCGCCACTACTATCGTCGGAATCGCGATGGTGGCGGGCGTGGGCGTCACGAGATTTTCCGTCACGGAGGCTTGCAGCGTCGCCACCGCCGGCCGTGGCGCTGCCGGGCTGATTTGGGCGGCAGATACCGGCGCCGGCCCCCCCGCAACCGAAGCAGCGGGCGCAATCGCGGTCAGTGTAAGCGCTGTGAGGGCCTTTGATGTACCATTGTTGGCCCCGATCGACGCGGCAGGCGCTGGGCCGATTGCCGCCGTGCCCGCTGTCGCCATTGCCCGCGTGCCTGGCCGGTTTGACGCGCCGGGCAGAACTTCGGCGGTTGCCGGAGCCAGGGGCTGTGCCGCGACGGCCACCAGCGCGAGCAGCGGCTGAGCGGAAGGATCGGTGGCGGCGAGAGGATCAGTCGACGCATCGTCCGTGGAATCATCGGATGATGCGCCCTTTGCCACGGTGCCGGTCGATCGAGGCGCCGAGCCCGTCGCTGCCGTAGTAGATGCGACCGGCAAAAGATTGCCATCCTTCGGCAACTTGCCGCCGCTGCCAGGTGTCGCGGAAATCGTGGCCGGCAATTCCTTTGCTGCAGCCGCCGCTTCAGGCACAGGCACAAGCGCGGGCTCGAGCACGGGCACTGACATCGGCACGGAAACCGGCATTGGCATCGGCACGGGCACCGACATGGGCATTGGCACCGGCAACGCAAGCGCAGTGGCGGCGGGCGCGAGCGTCTTGGCCAACGGTGTGCCCGCCAAAACCGGCAACGATGCAAGCGCAATCGGCGCGGGCGCAGGCACCGCGACGGAATCGGGCACCAGCGCGAGGAGGGCAGGGGGTACCGACGAATAGCTCGATACCGCGGGAGTGATGCCTTGAGCAGCAAGGGCAAGCACCGGGGCCGCGGCGGCAAAAGATGCGGTGTTTGCCGGGTCGATCGGCACCGGCTGGTCAATCGGCGACTGGATATCGGCCTGCGAAGCCAGCGCTGCCTGGAAGGCCGTGGCTGTGGTCACCGCCGGCGAAACGGGAATGCTTCCCAGCGCAACGACGGCAAGCGCCGGACTTATCACGCCGGTGCGCGAGGCGCTCACGGTGCTGTCGGCGCCACCAACCAGCCCCGCGTTGGCAGACACCGCGGCGGCTATGCCGGGTTGAGCGGTCAGCGCGGAAAGCAGCGAGGCCAGATCGGTCATCAATGGGGGTCCGATGCAGAAAGCAGGCATAAGCCGGCGCTGTTAATCAAGATCCATGCCAAAAGGCGGGTGTCGGCTGCTCGTCTCGTTCGCCGCGCTCCTGCCGCCGCTCCCGGCGTCGCGCACCCAGGATCGGCGGCTGCGCGCGGGTAGCAAGGGCCCGGCTGGTGGCAAGGGCGCGGTCTTCCACGGCGACGCGGCGGCGTTCGGCGCTGGCCAGCTCGCTTTGGCGCTGATCGGCGACTGCCTGCGCGCGCGCCGCATCGGCGCTGGTGTTGCGGCTTACGGTGTGCAGCCCATCGGCAAACAGCACGAGGCGGCGCAGCTCCGCGCCGTCCGGCGCATCGCGGCGAGCGTTGTATTCGGCGGCGAGATTGCCGCTGCGCGCGGCCAGCGCCTGCAATTGCGCCAACGTGGTTTCGGCTTTCGCCGCTTCGCTCGCCGCGTTTTGCCTGGCAATCGCGCGCACGCGTTCGAGCCGCTGCAGCCGTGCCAGTTTCTGCCGTTCAGCCTTCATCCGCCGATCAGCCGGGTCAGCTGTGCCACGCTGTCGGCCAGTGGCGCCACCTGTCGCACGTCCTGCGCCAGAAAGGCGGTCAGCGCCGGATGCATGGCGATGGCGCGGTCGAGCTGCGGATCGGTGCTGGCACGGTACGCCCCCATCAGCACTAGGTCGCGGTTGGCCTCGTAGCTGGCGATCATCGCCCGAAATTCGCGCGCAAGTTGCTGGTGCTGCGGCGTGACAATATCGTTCATCACCCGGCTGAGCGAGGCGGCGATATCTATCGCGGGGTACTGGCCGCGCTGGGCGAGATCGCGTGACAACACGATATGGCCGTCGAGGATCGAGCGCGCGGTATCGACCACCGGATCGTCCTGGTTGTCGCCATCGGCGAGCACCGTGTACAGCCCGGTGATCGAGCCGGCCGACGCGGCCGAATTGCCCGCGCGCTCGACCAATTTGGTGATGCCTGCCAGCGCCGACGGGGGATAGCCGCGCGCCGCGCCGGGCTCGCCCAGCAGCAACCCGATCTCGCGCCCGGCATGCGCGACCCGGGTCAGGCTGTCCATGATCAGCAGCACATTGCGGCCTTTGCTGCGGAAATGCTCGGCGATGCTGGTGGCAAGCAATGCGCCGCGCAGCCGGAGGTTGGGTGCGTGGTCGGCGGGAACCGCGACGATGGCGGTATGTGCTCGCTTGCCGCCGCTCATGTGGCGTTCGACGAAATCGGACACTTCGCGAGCGCGTTCGCCGATCAGGCCGACGACGACGATGTCCGCCTCGGCGCCCGCCGCAATCATGTCGATCAGCACCGATTTGCCGACCCCCGATCCGGCCATGATGCCAATGCGCTGGCCGACGCCGAAGGTGGTCAGGGCGTTGAGCGCACGCACGCCGACATCCAAGCTGCGCCGCACCGGACTGCGGTCGAGCGCGCCGGTGCGTATGCCGCCGACCGGCCACAACTCGCGGGCATGCAGCGGGCCGGACGCATCGATCGGGTGGCCTTCGCCATCGACTGCCCGGCCGAGGAAGGCATCGCCGACGGGCAGCGTGCCGGGGCGTCCTTCAGGAT
>CAXTOI010000279.1:0-5162 GCA_964245645.1 uncultured Novosphingobium sp.
ATGCGGCGCAGCGGGTGGTCGCCGAAATCGAGGCGGCGGGGGGAATCGCGATGGCAAACGGTGCGTCAGTAACCGATGTCCACACGGTCGAAGCGATGGTCGCGGCTGCGGTCGACAGGTGGGGTCGCGTCGACATTCTGGTCAATAATGCAGGCATTCTGCGCGACAAAACCTTTGCCAAAGGCAGTTTGGCCGATTTTGCGGCGGTAGTCGATGTGCATCTCATGGGGGCCGCCAACTGCACCAAAGCAGTGTGGGATGTGATGCGTGCTCAAAATTACGGTCGCATCATCATGACAACCTCTTCCTCCGGTCTCTACGGTAATTTCGGTCAGTCCAACTATGGCGCGGCCAAGCTGGCGCTGGTCGGCTTGATGCAGACGTTGGGGCTGGAGGGTGCGAAGCATAACATCCACGTTAACTGCCTCGCCCCGACAGGGGCGACCCGGATGATGGAAGGCGTGCTGCCCAAGGAAATGCTCGACCTATTCGCGCCTGAGACGGTCAGCCCGGCTGTGTTGGCGCTCGCATCCGAGCAGGCCCCCAACCGCGCGGTCATCTGCGCTGGCGCGGGCAGCTTCGAACGGGCGCATATCACGCTCACCCACGGCATCCATGTCGGCAATGGCCCTGATGCGGCCGAACGGGTGCTGGCCGGTCTTGCCGTCATCGGAGATCGCGAAGGCGAAGTCGTGCCGGTCAGCGGCTTCGAGCAAAGTAGATTGGAACTTGCCAAGGCAGGGTATCGCGCCTCTGAGACAGTGCAAGCATGATGCACGACCCCCTTCTCGCTTTGGCTGCGTGGGCATCGATCGGCCGAGCTCAACCAACCGTTTCTGGGTCTCGGTAAAAATGCGCAGGGCCCTGACTCTGGATGCGTACAAGGAGATGGTCGGACAAACTATCGGCCAGTCCGAATGGTTCCTGATCGATCAGAGCCGCATCAATGCTTTCGCCGATATCACCGAGGACCATCAATTCATCCATGTCGATCCGGTAGCAGCGGCGGCGACACCATTCGAGGGCACCGTTGCGCATGGCTTTTTGGTGCTGTCGATGCTGGCTGCGATGGCCCTTTCGGCGACCCCGACGATCGTTGGCGCGACGATGAGCGTCAATTACGGAATGAAGAACTTGCGCTTCATCAAGGCGGTGCGGGCTGGAAAGCACATCCGTGGCCGGTTCGACCTGCTGGATATCAAGGAAAGAGCGCCGGGTCAGTGGCAAACTACCTTTGCCGTGGTGATCGAGATCGAGGATGAAGACAAGCCGTCCATCATCGCGGAATGGCTGTTTCTGCACTTCCTTGATGCCGTTTAGTTCGGTCCGCACGTAACAGATAGTTTGGCACACAACGGTGTCAGCTAGGCTTCGTTTGTTTTGCGTGTCGCGCCGGCTTCCCGCAAGATGCGGAAGGCCAACCGGCGCGCAGATCAGCGCGCCTCCCTGTGTATCTTGCGATTGAGTTGGTTGTCCAACATATGTGCGGCACCCAGCATCGCGGTCATTTTGCCCCATCGAAATGGCTCGGGTGGAACTTTTGGGGTGTCGTGGCGCAACGCCTCAAGGTGTGGATGTTCGATCCCCCCTATTTTTTCGGCAAAGAGCAGCCCGATCATCGAGTGCGCGGCAACGCCCCGGCCCGAACAGCCTGCAGCATAGAGAATGTTTCGAGCTTCGCCCATCTCGCCGACTACGGAAATCCCGTCGTCGGCATAGCTGAGGTAGCCGCTCCAGCAGGCCCTGATCGGGTGATCGCGCAAGGCCGGGAGACGATTGAGCAGCATGGCATGTAACCTGTCATACGCCGGATCATTGGCAACGTTTGGCATATTCGAGCCATAGACCGCAGACATCTCGACTCCTGCGACGATGGTATTTCGCTTGGTCAGATTATAGTTTTCCAGGATATTGTGTGCGGTCAAAAGCCCTTCGCGGTTGGGCCACCCCACTTGCTTGAGCAAGGCCGGCGACAGGGGTTCGGTTTCAATCAAAGAGGCTCTGACGGTGGTAGTCCTGTCCTTCAGTAGGCCCAACTGCTGCGTCCAGCCGTTTGTGGCCAGGACCATGTAGGGTGCCTGAACTCGCCCCAAAGGTGTTTCGCACCGCACGATTTGGTCATCGCTAAAGGACAGAAGTGCGGTGTTCTCGTAAATCCTGACGCCCGCCCGCAAGGCCGCTTGCCTGAGCCCGAGAACATATTTTCCCGGATTGAGCGTGCCGCCCTTGTCGGTGAAAAATCCAAAGAGAAATGCCGGCGGGATGCCGCGCGCCCGCATCTGGTCATAATCCAGGAAATGCGCCGGAATGCCGAAAGAGGCAGCGGTATTTACCAGCCGGCGAAGTTTCGCTTCCTGTGAAGGGTGGACGCCGGCTTTGATCGTACCTGTCGGTATATAATCGCATTCGATCCCGTATTCTTCTAGTTTGCGCTCTACGAAGCTAACGGCGTCTTGGTAGAAGGCGACGATCTGCCGGGCATGCTCCGGCCCGACGCGCTTGACGAAGCCGAAGTCGAAATTCTGGGCACCGACCAGATAGCCGCCGTTTCGACCGCTGGCGCCCCATCCGGCAAACTCGCGTTCGATCAGGACCACATCCGCACCGCGGGCCCTAAGCTCCAGCGCAGAGTGGAGGCCGGCATAGCCCCCGCCGACGATGATCACATCTGCACTGGTGGCACCTTCCAAGGGAGGCTGGATGTCCTGCGGCGGGTTCGCCCAACCGCTGAATGGGCGATACATGGCCCAGGCGCTACCTGGCGTGGCTGGCTGGTCTGTCCACGACCGCTGTTCCTTAGTCATACCGGTTCGTCCTTTTCCTTGTCTCGTCCAGAAGTTGCGATAGCGGGGAGGCGCGCGGATAAGGCGGTTAGCCTGCCTTAGGAGCTGGCGCCTGTGCGGCGATCTTGGCCTGTAGAATGCGGATCGCATCCTCGATCGCATCGCCAAATTTTTCGTCCAGCGCGAGCCATTGCAGAATATGTCCGTCGGCGATCGCCGAGATGTGCCGAGCCAGCATTTCGAGGTCGATGCCGATCTCATGCGGCTGGCGTACTTCTCGCAGCAGCTCCGCCGATGCGTTGACGAAATCGCGATAGGTATCGTGAACCAGGTGCCGGTAGGCCGGGCTGCGCAACGCCCAGTGGCACAACTCAAGTTGTGCTTGTTGCATGCTGCGGTTCCCGCGCAGCCATTCGTAATGCGCCTTCAGGATGACAGAGACGGCCCCGTGCAGTCCCATGCCCGGCGTCAGGTCGTGGCAGATATATTCTAGGCCGAGCTTGATATTTACTTCAAACACCGCCTTGAAAAGTTCTTCTTTGGTTCTGAAGCAGTAGTGAAGCCCGGCCAGCGGCGCATTCGCCGCCTCGGCAATTCGCCGAGTCGTCGCCCGCGCCACGCCCTCGTTCGCCACCACTTGGACGGCCGCTTCGATGAAGTTCTGTTGCCGCTCCTCCAAAGACAATCGTGCCATGTGAATTCCTCATTTCTTCCTCGCATGAGCGGTTTGCGCGCTGCGGAATTTTGACCAACCGGCACTTTTGACACCGCTCACCATCAGGCCTTGACAGCGATTGTGATGTCACTCATACACTAATTGATCATCTGACCCAGTCGATAGACCCAGTCAATAGACCGGATCAAATGATCTTGGGATTTGGCATTGTCAAGCGATGGGGTCCGAGCGTCAGATGCGTATCGGAAATGCCGGCGGTAGTGCGGTCGAGAGACCGCCGACGCGCCCAAACAGACATAATTGGAAAAAGGGAACAACCATGGGACAACGATCTTTCCAGTTTCTCGTCCGCGCCAGTTTAGGTTCGCTGGTGATCGGTTGTGCCAGTCCCGCTTTGGCCGCATCGGGAGTTGACCAGAACGCGTCTGCGTCTGCGGATGCCGGGGCATCTGCGGAGATCACAGTGACGGCGCAACGTCGCTCCCAGCGTGCGCAGGACGTTCCCGTGTCCGTAAGCGCCATATCATCGGCCGACATGCGTATGCTCAACGTCACTCAATCGAAGGACATATCAAAGGCCGTGCCTGGGGTGTTGCTCGATTCGACGTCCGGCGGCGGCTATAATGCTAATCTTACCGTGCGCGGCATTTCCCAATCGGACTTCTCGTCTGTCCAGGAATCCCCCAACTCGATCTACATCGACGACGTTTATCTAAGTTCGCCCAACTCCGCCGCCTTCACTTTGTACGATTTGCAGCGGATCGAGGTCTTACGCGGACCGCAAGGTACGCTGTTCGGCCGGGCATCAAGCGGTGGCCTGGCGAATTTCATCACCAATAAACCGACCCACGATTTCACAGCCTATGTCGAGGGCGGATACTCGAGCTATAATGACAAATACATCGAAGGCGCGATCAGTGGTCCGATATCGGATAACGTGCGCTTCCGGATTTCGGGTCGGCGCGAAACTGCCGATGGTTGGTTCTTGAACGGCCTTCCTGGCGGGGCCGATTCATTCCAAAAGAATTTTTACGGCATCCGGTTCCAACTCGAAGCTGACCTGACGCCAAAACTGACCGCTCGGCTCAGCGTCAGCTATGACGCGGATCCTAATCATCGGGAAGGCGCCTATCGCGCGGCACCGGCATACATTGTCAATGGCCAGCCGCAACTACTCCCGGCAAATGTCGATGCGTATGGAACCGGCCCCGGCAACGACATCGCGGGATATCGGAACCCCTATCCTCAATTCAACAAGGCCGACTTCAACAGCAATGTAGGTTATCTTCGCAATCATCGCTTCTCGCCGACCCTCTACCTCACCGAGGATTTGGGTGGCGGCGCGACGCTGAGCTCGATCACCAACTACACTCGATTCAGTTATGCTTACGGCGAGGACGACGATGGCGGGCCAGTCGATTTCGCTCATGGATCAGGGGGCCAAACCCTCAATCAATGGTCGCAAGAGCTCAGGCTGAACGGCAATCATGGCCCGCTTACCTATACTGCGGGTTTGTATTACTTACACACACAGCAATATAATTACATCGACTTTGACTTCCCTGGGGTATCGGGAACACCATTCGCGTTCAACAGCGATAACGAAATTCGGCAGACCGTGCGATCTTTCGCCGTTTTTGGCCAGCTGGAATACAAACTCACTAATACTTTAACCGCCACGATCGGCGCGCGTTATACCAGAG
>CAXTOI010000280.1:0-1056 GCA_964245645.1 uncultured Novosphingobium sp.
GCCCTCTATCAAAACCCATAACCCCGAACGTACCTTCGCTTCGCCCAATGCACACCGACCCGCAACGTGGACGAACCGCGCCGATCGACAAGAGCAGTGGCCGGATTGGTGCACGGTACTGTCCCTGGATCATCATGCATATAGGAAAAAAACGGTGATTGCGAATAGATTCGAAAGTCAAGTCAAAGCGCAACCTTATGCACCCGTACAATTGCCAGGGCGATTTCAGCCGAACATGAACGGTCCCCGGCGCTTGTCAGAACCACCTGCACTTGGCACAAGCGCGGCGTTCGATCACCATTACCGTGGTCGTGCTGTTCATCGGAGTCCATGCATGTTCGTCAAGATATCCGATCAGGTCTGGGCCAGTGCGCAGATCGGGGTGGCCGAGGTGAGCAAGGCCGCCGCGCAGGGCATCGGCCTGATCATCAACAATCGCCCGGAAGGCGAAAGCGCAGACCAGACCTCGGGCAGCGAAATCGAAGCCGCGACGCGTGCAGCGGGCATCGCCTATGTCGCGATTCCGGTGACGCATGCCGGGTTCAGCGAACCGCAGGTCTCGGCCATGGCTGCAGCGCTGGCCAACGCCGGGACGCCGGTGCTGGCTTATTGCCGGTCGGGAACGCGCTCGACCTTGCTGTGGGCCCTGGCCGAGGCGAGCCGCGGTGTTGACCCTGCGCAGTTGGCGCAGCAGGCAGCTGGTGCGGGCTACGATGTTTCGAGCATCGCACCGTTGCTGGAGATGCTGGCGGGCAAGGCTCACGCTGCTGAAAGCTGATTTTCGATCAGGGCGTGGCGGTATAGTTGACGTAAATCCTCCCTCTTTGGGGAGGTGGCGGGCTTGGCGGAACCGAGGAGGTGTCTTGGATTCGCTCCCAAGCCGCCCCCTCCGTCAGCCCTGCGGGCTGCCACCTCTCCCAGAGGGGGAGGATTGAAGAGCCGGCTTTGTTGCGGCAATTTCGATCATGACCATGCGCAAACTCCTGCTCGCCTCAATCCACGATGTCGGCCCACGCTCCGAGCGCGAGGTCGATCAGCTTGCCACGCTGCTTGCGG
>CAXTOI010000280.1:1066-5134 GCA_964245645.1 uncultured Novosphingobium sp.
GATTACGGCATGATCTCTTGCCGCCGACGATGAGGCTGTTCGCCCTTGCTTCCAGATAAAAAGAGGGCCGGAGCGGCTGGCTCCGGCCCTTCAGGTGCGTTCGCAGGAGGAACGTCGGGATGGCGGGATCGAGGGGAGGAGAGGAGCCCCGACCCCGCCAAGAGGTAGTCTCAGTAGTTATAGGCGCGTTCGCCGTGCTCGGTGATGTCCAGGCCTTCGCGCTCGGCGTCTTCGCTGGGACGCAGGCCGAAGGTCTTGTCGATCGCAAAGTAGAGCACTGCCGATACCACACCCGACCAGACCAGCGTGATCGTGACCCCGGTCAGCTGGATGCCCAATTGATGGACGATACTGAAGGGATTCGCCGGATCGGTACCCGCAACATACGGGAACTTCGAGTAGTCGGCCGCGCCTTGGCCGCCGAACTTGGGAGCGGCCAGAACGCCGGTCATCAGCGCGCCGAAGATCCCGCCGATGCAGTGGACGCCGAACACGTCGAGCGCGTCGTCGTAGCCAAACATGTTCTTCACCTTGGTGACGAAGAAGAAGCACAGCGGCGATACCAGCAGACCCAGCACGATCGCACCCATCGGCCCCACATAACCCGAAGCCGGGGTAATGGCGACGAGGCCGGCAACCGCGCCAGAAGCGGCACCGAGCATCGACGGCTTGCCATGGATGAACTGGTCGCACAGCGCCCAGCTGGTCGCAGCGGCGGCGGTGGCAAAGTAGGTGTTGATGAAGGCCAGCGAAGCACCACCGGTGGCTTCCAGGTTGGAACCGGCGTTGAAGCCGAACCAGCCCACCCACAGCAGCGACGCGCCGATCATGGTCATGGTCAGCGAGTGCGGCGCCATGACTTCCTTGCCATAGCCCAGGCGCTTGCCGAGGAACAGGCAGCCGACCATGCCGGCGATACCGGCGTTGATGTGCACCACGGTGCCCCCGGCAAAGTCCAGCGCGCCCTTGTTGAACAGATATCCGCCATCGCCATTAGGCGTTCCCGGCTGACCGATCGACGCGTAATAGAAGTCAGGGCCGGCCCAGTACCAGACCATGTGGGCAATCGGATAATAGGCAAACGTCGACCACAGCACCACGAACAGCATCAGCGGCCAGAACTTGATGCGATCGGCCAGGCTGCCGATGATCAAAGCCGCGGTGATGATCGCAAACGTCGCCTGGAAACACACATAGGTGTATTCGGGCAGGTAGACGTTGTTGGAGAAAGTGCTGACCACGGTAGTGGCATCGACGCCCTTCAGGAAGGCCTTGCTGAAGCCGCCGAAGAATTGCGCGGTGGCGCCCGATCCGGCGGTGAAGGTTTCCGAATAGCCCCACAGACCCCAGGTGATCGTGCAGATCGAAATGATCATGAACACCTGCATCAGGATCGCGAGCATGTTCTTGGTGCGGACCAGGCCGCCGTAGAACAAGGCCAGGCCCGGCACCGACATCATCAGCACCAGCGCGGAGGAGACCAGCATCCAGGCGTTATCGCCCTTGTTGGTCATCGTCGCTTCGAACGCGGTGACCACCGCCGGCGAAGTGATCTTGGCGAGATTGATCAGGGGTGCAGCGGCCGGCACGGTCGGCTGGGCGGCTGCGGCGGCAGTGGCTGCAGTGGTGGCCGCCGAAGCAGCGGCGGTGGCAGCCGACGACGCCGCGGACGCGGCATCCTGGGCGAAAGCAGCGGTGGCGGCAAAGAGCGAGGTGCCCAGCGCGCCGGCGCCGCAAAGCATTTTGCGGATCATGGTGGAATCCCTAAATTGCGAAGCGCCGCTCACAGCGCGGTGTCCCCGGTTTCACCGGTACGGATGCGGGTCGCGGATGCGAGATCGAGCACGAAGACCTTGCCGTCACCGATCGCTTCGGTGCTGGCAGTGTGCTGGATGGTTTCGACCACACGTGCTGCCAGTTCGTCGCTGGCGGCAATTTCGATCTTTACCTTCGGCAGCATGTTGGTCGAGTATTCGGCGCCGCGATAGATCTCGGTCTGCCCTTTTTGCCGCCCGAAGCCCTTGACCTCGGTAACGGTCATACCCGCGACGCCAATGGCGCCGAGGGCCTCGCGAACCTCGTCCAGCTTGAACGGCTTAATGATGGCGATGATGAATTTCATCCGTGCCCCCTGATAGCCTACCGGCCAATTGCCGGCGGACTTGATGTAGCAAGGGACGTGCCAGTTAATCGATTATTCGGATTATTGCCGATTGGCTCGCTGAATGCGTCAGCAATAGCCTAGCCTAAGCCTGAATATTGCGCAGCTGCTTAAATTTTAAGCAACAAATGGTCACGCAATCTGCACCTACGCAACTTTCTAACTTCGACTTAAATGTCTTCATCGCGGATTAGTTTCCATGGGCAGTGATGATTATTCTGCCGCAATAGCCAACCGGGCAAATACCGGCAGATGGTCGGAGCCGCGGGCGGACAGCGGGCTGTGGTGCACGCCGGTGGCCAGCAGCTCCCAGCCGCGTGACAAGACGATCCGATCGAGCGACGCCAGCGGACGGCGCGCGGGAAAGCTGCGACCCGGCGCAAGCACATGCCACCCACGCCCGAACTCGCGCAGCGAGCCACCGCGCGCCGACCATTCGTTGAAATCGCCCATCAGCACCGTCGGCGCTGCGGCTTGCCCGAGATGCGCCAGGATCGTCCGCAACTGGCGGCGCCGGTGCAGCCCGGACAAGTCCAGATGCATGCCGACCACCCGCAACGATCGGCCGGCCACACGCAGATCCGCGCACACCGCGCCGCGCGGCTCCAGCGCCGGCAGCGCGATCCGCGTTGCGCCGATCACCTCGATCGGCTTGCGCACCAGCAGTGCATTGCCGTGCCAGCCCATGCTGTCCGAGCTCAGCGCCAGCGGCACCACCTGATAGGGCGTGTGCGCAGCGATCGCATGCCGCGGCAGCACCGCCTCGCGCTTGCCGAAGCGGCGATCGGTTTCCTGCAGCGCGACGATATCGGCGTCGATTTCGCGCAGGATCGCCAGGATGCGTTCGGGGTCGCGGCGACGGTCCAGCCCGACCGCCTTGTGGATGTTGTAGCTGGCGAATTTCAGTTCCAAGCGTCAACGTTCCTTGGTGGCGCTGAACGCGAGGTCGGGGTGGCGCTCCTGCTGATAGCCGACATCCCACACCGATCGCGCCATGAACACCGGATCGCCATCGCGGTCCTTGGCGAGGTTGCTCTTGTTGAAATCGGTGAAACCCTTGAGCGCGGTATCGCTGCCCTTCAACCAGCGCGCGGTGTCGAAGGGGGCAGGCTCCAGCGCCGCCTCGACCTTGTATTCCGCCTCCAGCCGCGAGACCAGCACCTCCAGCTGCAACTGCCCGACAACGCCGACGATCCATTGCGCGCCGATCTCGGGATAGAACACCTGGATCACCCCTTCCTCGGACAGATCGTCCAGCGCCTTGCGCAATTGCTTGGTCTTGGTCGGGTCTTTCAATTGCACCCGGCGCAGGATTTCAGGCGCGAAATTGGGCAGCCCGGTAAAGCGCACCTCGTTGCGCTCGGACAGCGTATCGCCCACGCGCAATGTGCCGTGGTTGGGGATGCCGATGATGTCGCCCGGCTCGGCCGAATCGGCGATCTCGCGATCCTGCGCGAAAAACAATATCGGCGAATGCACCGCGATCGGCTTGCCCGAACCCGACGGCGTCAGTTTCATGCCGCGGCGGAACACCCCCGAGACCAGCCGCATGAAGGCGATGCGGTCGCGGTGCTGCGGGTCCATATTGGCCTGCACCTTGAAGATGAAGCCCATCACTTCGGGATTTTCGATGGCGATCACCCCCTGGTTGCTGGGCTGCGGGCGCGGCGGCGGGGCGTATCGCGCGATGGCATCGATCAGCGTGGCGACGCCGAAGTTCTTCAGCGCCGAGCCGAAATAAACCGGGGTGAGGTCGCCGTGGCGAAAGGCGGCGATGTCGAATTGTGGATAGCCGCCTTCGGCCAGTTCGATTTCATCCGTCAGCACGGGCGACAGCTCCGGCGCATCCTCAAGTCCGCCCATGAATTCGCGCGACGGGCCCTCGGGTCGCGCCATCTGCCGGGTGG
>CAXTOI010000281.1:0-5114 GCA_964245645.1 uncultured Novosphingobium sp.
CGGCGGGCGGCGCGCAGGCTCAGAACGCGACGCCCCCGGCATCGGCGACGCCCCCGGTACCGGCAACAACCGCTGCCGCTCCGGCGGCGGACGCGCCCGCGCCCGGCGAGATCATCGTTACCGCCAACAAACCCGCCCAGTCCTCCAGCAATGTCGGCATGGCGATCACCGCGGTCACCGGCGATCAGTTGCGCGCGCAGAATATCGTGAGCGTCAGCGGCCTGTCTAAGATCGAGCCCAGCTTTGTCGCCAGCCAGTCGAAATATGGCGCGCCCACCTACACCATTCGCGGCATCGGCTATAATGATTTCGCGCTCGCCGCCTCGCCGACGGTCAGCGTCTATGTCGATCAGGTGCCTTACGCCTATCTTGCCCTCTCCAAGGGCGCGACGCTCGATCTCGAACGCGTCGAAATCCTGAAAGGTCCGCAAGGGACGCTGTTCGGCCAGAACGCGACCGGCGGCGCGGTCAATTACATCGCCGCCAAACCGACCGACGAGCTCCATGCCGGGATCGAGGCGACCTACGGCAGCTATAGTGCGTTCAACGCCAAGGGCTTCGTCAGCGGGCCGGTCACCGACACGCTTCGCGCCCGCCTCAGTTTCGAAACCGATCAGGGCGGCGCCTGGCAAAGGAGCGAAACCTATGGCGACAAGCTCGGGACCAAGCGTTTCACCCGCGGCCGCCTGCTGCTGGACTGGAAACCTACCGACAAGCTGAAGGTCTCGCTCAATTTCAATGGCTTCCGCGACCGGTCCGATACGCAGGCGGCGCAGGCGACCGGCATTACGCCGCAGCTCACGACCAGCTATCCCAATCTCCCCACCGCCGATCCGGCGCTGCGGGGACGTCCATACAGCCAGATCGTCGGGTTGACGCCATTGCCCACGCCGACCGACGACCGGCAGGCGGAATGGTATCACGGCATTGCCCCGCGTCTCGACGAGGGCTATTATCAAGGCTCGGCACGTGTCGATTACAACTTCTCGCCCGCCGCGACGCTGACCTATATCGGCGCGGCCGACCGCTATACCCAAAACGATCTGTCGAGCACGTCCGGCCGTCAGCAGGCGTCCTATTATCGCGCCACCGGCAGCATCACCTCCACATCGCAGGAACTGCGCCTCGCGGGGAAGGTGGCGGACAGCAAGATCGATTACGTGCTGGGCGGCGACTATGCCTATGCGCTGTCCAACGAAAACAACCTTTTGTATTATCAGGGCATTACCACCGCTTACTCGACGGTAGCACTGCCCGTCCTGGCCCACCTGACCTCGGCGCCGACCGCGCCTGCGTCCGGCGCCATCCTGCAGGGGCGCACCGACAGCAACACATATGCCGCATTCGGCAACGCCGAATATCATGTGCTGCCCAATCTCGATCTCCACGCCGGCGCGCGCTATACGTCTTCGCGCCAGTCCTATAGCGGCTGCGGGCGCGACGATGGTGACGGCGTGCTGGCATTGGGCTTCACCGCCTTGCAGATCCTGCGCAAGATCACGCCGGTGACCATGCTCCATCCCGGTGATTGCGTGACGCTGCAGCCCGACTTGCACCCCGGCCTCTATGTTGCCCAATTGAATGAGCACAATGTCTCGTGGCGGGCGGGCATCGATTGGCATCCGGTTACCCGCACGCTGCTTTATGCAAGCATCAGCAAGGGCTACAAGGCGGGGTCCTTCCCCGTCAACGCGGCGTCAAGTTACGTGTCGCTGTCGCCGGTGACGCAGGAATCGGTGCTCGCTTATGAAGTCGGCGCCAAGTCCCGCCTGCTCGACAACAAGCTCGAAGTCGAGGGTGCTTTGTTCTATTACGATTACACGAACAAGCAACTCGCCTCCAACCGGCCCGATACGCTTGGTGTGTTTGGTATCCTGAACGCCCTGGTCAATGTTCCGAAATCCGCCGAAAAGGGTGCGGAGCTTTCGGTCAGGCTCTATCCGGCGCACGGGCTGACGCTGTCGGCGCAGGCGACCTACCTCGACAGCTACGTTCGCGGCCACTTCATGAGCTACGACCAGTTTTCGACCACCCCGATCGATTTACAGGGGCAACCCTTTCCGGACACACCAAAATGGTCGGTGGTTGCCGGCGGCCAGTATGATTTCAACCTGAGCCAGAACTACAAGGCCTTCTTCGGAGCGACCGCGCGATATCAAAGCAGGGCGACCGGCGCCTTTGGCACGCAGGTGAGCATCGACCGTGGTTTTCCGTCGCTTTATCTCAAGCCTTATACGGTGCTTGATCTGCGGGCCGGCATGTCGACCCAGGACGGCAAATATTACCTTGAAGTGTTCGGCGAGAACGTGACCAATACCTATTACTACACCCAGGCGGCACGTATCTTCGACGGCACCGTCCGCTTCGCCGGAAGGCCGGCGACGGTCGGCGTCAGGATAGGATATCGCCTCTGACAAATCGTCGGACAGGCTTCAGGTCGCCCGCCTGACGCCGATGGATCGATCGTGCTCCCAACATCGTAATCTCGTTCAAATCATTCGAGATCGTGCGTTGAAATCGATCTAGCCATTTGAACTACGACCCGCCGCCAAATGTCATGCGATTAACACAAGCCGGGCACGCATCCCGCTATCATGCCGGTTCGACAAGGCTGTTACCGGGATGCGTCAGGGTCGCAAGGCCCAGAGCCGCTAGCCCGGACAATGAAAGGAGAAATGATCGTGAAGCGCATCCACCTCAACGCGTTCAAGATCGCCGGCGTGGGCCACACCGCGATCGGGCTGTGGCGCCATCCGGACTGCCAGGCCGCCCGCTACAAGGATCTCGATTACTGGATCGAGACCGCAAAGACGCTCGAGAAAGGAATGTTCGACAGCCTCTTCATCGCCGACTTTCCCGGCATCTACGATACGTACAAACGCTCCCCCGATGCGGCGCTGCGCGACGCGATCGCCGTTCCGCTCAACGATCCGCTGATGGCGGTGTCGGCGATGGCCGCCGTGACGACCCATCTCGGCTTCGGCATCACCGTGTCGACGACCTACGAGCAGCCGTATTCGTTCGCGCGTAAAATGACGACGCTCGATCATTTGACCAAGGGCCGGGTCGGCTGGAACATCGTGACCTCCGCCACCGAGAGCGCGGCGCGCAACCTGGGGCTGGACCAGCAGGTGCCGCACGACGAGCGCTATGCGATCGCCGACGAGTTCATGGACGTCGTCTACAAGCTCTGGGAAGGAAGCTGGGAGGACGACGCGGTCGTCATGGATCGCGAGAACGACATCTATGTCGATCCGGCCAGGGTCCATCCGGTCGCGCACGACGGCAAATATTTCAAGGTGCCCGACCCGTTCCTGTGCGAGCCTTCGCCGCAGCGGACCCCGGTGCTGTTTCAGGCCGGCGCATCCTCGGCCGGCAAGGACTTCGCGGCCAAGCATGCCGAGGCCGTCTTCCTGGTCGATCCGACGATCAAGGGTATGGCCAAATTCGTGAAGGACGTGCGCGCGCTCGCGGCCCAGCGTGGCCGCGATCCGGCAAGCCTCAAGTTCATGGCGGGCGTCTCGATCGTCACCGCGCCCACCGACGAGGAGGCCAAGGCCAAGTTCCGCGATCTGATTCGCTACGTCTCGGTCGAAGGGACGCTGGCTCGCCAGTCGGCGCTCATGCAGCTCGATTTCGGCTCGATCGACATCGACAAGCCGCTGGAATTCGTCGAGACCGACGGCATCCGCTCCTTCCTCGAACGCTTCACCAAAGGCGATCCCGATCGCGTCTGGACACCGCGCCAGGTGGCCGAAAAGATGGCGGAGAGTCTCGGCGCGCTCACCATCGTCGGCTCGCCCGCGAACGTCGCCGACCGCATGGAGGCGATGATGGAAGAGGCCGATCTCGATGGCTTCAACCTCTACGATCACATGCCGCTCCGCGCGATGCCGGATTTCGTCGAGTGGGTCGTCCCCGAACTCCAGCGCCGCGGCCGCGTCTGGCGCGATTATGCCGGCTCGACCCTGCGCGAAAACATCGGCGAGAGCAGCAGCCCGCTGCTCTCGCCCGATCACTACGGCGCCGGCTTTCACTGGCGCGCCGCCCGGACCGTGGCGCCGGCCGACGCGGCCTGACGCGCGTGGCGCCCGCAACGATCGGCATTGACGAGCGGGGATCGGGGGCGACGGCTGCTGTCGCCGCAAATGGCGCGCTGCATCGACGCAATGCGCGGCACGTCTTGCCGCTGCTCGTGGCGGGTTACGTGCTGAACACGCTCGACAAGACGAATATCGGTTTCGCCTCGCTGGCGATGAACCAGGACATCGGGCTCACCACCGAGGCGTTCGGGCTGGGAGCGGGACTGTTCTTCCTGACCTACACCCTGTTCGAAATTCCCTCCAACCTGCTGCTGCGCAAGGTGGGCGCGCGGATCTGGCTGTCGCGCATCCTGATCAGCTGGGGCCTCGTCTCGATGGCGATGGCGCTGACCTACGACGCTCGCAGCTTCTATGGCCTGCGCCTCCTGCTCGGTATCGCCGAAGCCGGCTGGTATCCGGGCGTGATATTCTACCTGTCGCTGTGGTTTCCCAGGGAATACAAGGCGCGGGCGACGATGCTCTTCTTCATGGGGGCACCGATCGCAGCGGTGGCCGGCAGCCTGATCTCGGGCGCGCTGCTCGGCCTGCCGCCGACGGCCGGCCTGCACAACTGGCAGTGGCTGTTCATCGTCGAGGGGCTGCCGACCGTGCTGCTCGGGCTGGTCGCGCTCCGGGCGTTGCGTGATGGGCCCGCCGATGCGCCATGGCTGTCCGCGCCGGAACGCGCCGCGCTCACAGCGGCGCTTGCGGGCGATCGAGCGCCGGATAGCGCCACCGCGCTGGGGTCCGGGCGATATGCGGCGAGGCTGACGCTGTTCTGCGCGATCAATTTCGCCAATGCGCTTGGACTCTACAGCACCTTCATCTGGATCCCGCGGGTCATGAAGCAGATTGGCCGCCTGACGAACATGCAGACCGGCATCGCCACCGCTGTTCCCTACCTGGCCGGGGCCATCGTGCTGTATCTATGCGCGCTGAGCAGCGACCGCACGGGCGATCGCAAATGGCATGTGGCGATGCTGCTGCTGGCAGCGGGGCTGGCAATGGTGCCACTCGCGTGGGGCCTGCATC
>CAXTOI010000282.1:0-5114 GCA_964245645.1 uncultured Novosphingobium sp.
ATGCGATGCCGCGCGGCGGCCGCGGCGACTGCGATCACCTCCGCCTTGGTTTTAGGCATCACCACCAGCTCGGCCAATTTGCCCTTGGCCTCTTCCTTGAGAATCGGACTGAACGACATCGACATGTCGCGGCTCTTGCGCCTGATTAGCGCGGGATCGTCGGACTGGGCGATGGCGGCGGTATCGGCGCGAAAGGCTTGCAGGGACATGGCAGCTCCTTTGAAAGTTGACCCCTATTGCCCGGTGGCAGCGAGGTGTAAAAGCACTTTAAATCGAGCATAGCGGCAACCTGCGGTTGACAGTCTGAATTGATAATTGCAATTTGGCAGAATGCTTCACTCCAGGATGCTCACCTATCTTGATGAGGTCGCTCGGTCGGGGTCGGTGCGCAAGGCCGCGGAGCGGCTCCATGTCTCGCCGACGGCGGTCAACAAGCAGATCCTCCAGCTCGAAGGACTATATGGGATCGTGCTGTTCGAGCGATTGCCGCGCGGGATGCGGCTGACCGCAGCCGGCGAACTGCTGGTTGCGCATGTCCGCCGTACGCTGAGCGACCAGCGGCACACCTGGCGACAAGTCGAGCAGCTGCGCGGGCTGACGGCAGGCGAAATCCGGCTGGCGACGATGAATGGTCTGGCCGCCGGGCTGCTGCCGCGCATCGTTCTGCGTTTTCAGCAAACCTCGCCGCATATCCGCATTTCGGTGACCACTGCCTTCATCGGCGAACTGAGCAAGCTGCTGGGCGATCGCGAGATCGACTTGTGCCTCGCTTACAATCTGCCTCCTGACCCGCGGCTGCAGGTGATCGACACCTTCGACGCGGCGCTGGGCCTGGTTGTTGCGGCGGGCCACCCGCTGGCGACGGTGCCGATCGCACGGGTCCAGGACTGCCTCGATTATCCGATCGTGATCGCCGACGAATTCATGGTCATGGGGCGCATCGTGCGCGATATGTTCGCCAGGGCGCAGGCGCCGCTCCATGCGGCGCACAGCGCGAATTCCACCGAGTACATGAAGGCGCTCGCGCGCCATGGCACAACAGTGACGTTCCTGTCGCGCTTCGATGTCGATGAGGAGTTGCGCGCCGGTACGCTGGTCTGGCGCCCGCTGTCGGGCCAGACCGCCCCTAACCATTTGCAACTCGTGCAGCCGCGTCCCCGGCCAGTCAACGCGCCCGCCGAGCTGTTAGCGCGTGAGATCGCAGCGATCATCCGTGATCAAATGCCCCAAGGCTGATAGAACACTTCGCCTTATGCTGAGCAGGGAGGGAGATAGAATTGTCGGCGAGCCGCCTCATGGAGATGATGGCTGCGCATCGAGGAACAGGTTTTCGATTTCGTGCGCCATCACGCTCACGCCGACCTCGGGGGCGCCGGCGGCGCGATGAAACACGGTGATGGCTTGATGTGCGGCGCTTTCCAGCAGAGGCACGAAGCATAGCCAGCCGTCCGCCAGGTCCTGGCGGACATCGGCAAAGTTCAGGATCGCCACATGCGGTTTGATCCGCGCCACGCGTTTCATCAGGTCGATCGAGCTTGTCTCGACCGCAGGATGCAAATCTACAGTTGCAGGGACCAACAAGTCGGTAATGCGCCGCAAGGACATGGGTTGCTCGCCCATGACCAGCGGATAGGCAAGGCAGTCGGTCATGCGCACGCCGGATTTGAGCGCTAACGGATGGTCCGTAGCAACCACCGCACCGACCCGCTGTTCGGACCGCGCGACGACATGCAGGCGCGGGTTGCGGTCCATGTCGTAAGTGAGGCCGAGGTCGATTTCACCAGCGAGCACGGCGGCGACGAGCCCATCGCGCCCCAGCACCCGCACGACCACCCGCACCCATGGATGCTTGTCGCGAAACGCCAGGATTGCATCGGCAAGCAGGCCTGCCGCAAGACCGCTCATCGTGCCGATGACGATCTTTCCGCGCAGCAGGCCCTTGAGTTGAGCCATGCGGCTGGTGGCAAGTTCGTAGGAGGTTTTCGTCTCGCGCACATGGGCCAGCAGGATTTCGCCCATCGCGGTCAGCCGCAGTCCGCGCGGCATTCGTTCGAACAGTGGACCGCCGAGTTCTTCTTCCAAAGCGATCAGCTGCCGGTTGATGGCGGAACTCGCGACGTTGAGGCGCAGCGATGCCTGGCGGATCGATCCGGTGCGGACGATCTCGTCGAGATAGCGCAGCATGCGGCTACTAAGCATGTCTGCAGTATTGGACAGCAATGCCTGAAAGGCAACAGCCCAGGCGTAAATCGATGCTTTTTCGGTCCTCATCGCTGCTTTACGACTGATGAGCGACGCAACAGGGCGGTTTGGCAGCATGGCGATTCCAACGGGTGGACGGGGGCAGATCGATAGACGGGCCGTTCTGGGCGGCGCCGCTGCGGGGCTTGGCCTGCTTGCCGGGTGCCGGCGGCGTGGCGGCAATGGCGCGCGCATCCGCTTCCTCACCGCGTGGTTCGCGCAGGCCGAGCACGGCGGCTATTATCAGGCGCTGGCGGGAGGGCTCTATGCGCGCGCGGGGCTCGACGTCGAAATCGCCATGGGCGGCCCGCAGATCAACGGCCTGCAGTTGCTCACCGCCGGCCGCGCCGACATCATCATGGGCTTCGACATCCAGGTGCTGAAGGCGATCGAGCAGGGGTTGCCGGTGGTGACGGTCGCCACCACGTTCCAGCACGACCAGCAGGGCCTGATGAGCCACAACAACGTCGCTTCGCTGGCGCAACTCAAGGGCCGCAAGGTGCTGATCGCCAGCACCGGGCGCGCGACGTTCTGGCCCTGGCTGGTGCAGCGCTTCGGCTTCCGCGACGAGGATGCCGCGCCTTATACCTTCAACCTGCAGCCGTTTCTGGTCGATCCCAATGCGGCGGTGCAGGCCTATCCCTCGTCGGAGCCGTTCGCGGCCGCGCAGGCGCGGGTGCCGACCAACTTCTTCCTGCTCGCCGATCAGGGCTACCCGCCGTATGGATCGACGATCATCACGACGCGCGATTTCATCCAGCGCCGCCCGGAGGCCGTGGCGGCGTTCGTGCGGGCCTCGATGCTGGGTTGGCGCGAATATCTTCAGCGCCCCGCCCTTGCCAATTTGCAGATCCGCGCCGCGAATCCGACGATGACGCAGGCGCAGATCGATTATGCGGTTGCTTATCTGCGCCGCACCCGCGTGCTCGATCATGGCCTGCCGCCGGGCGCGAGCATCGGCTCGATGACGGCCGAGCGCTGGCGCATGACGCGCGACTTCATGGTCGCGGGCGGCACGCTCTCGCCTCACACCGACTGGACAAAGGCGTTTACCACCCGCTTCGTGGACCAGTTGGACATCCGCCTGGAGGATCAAGCGTGAACGTGCAGATCCCGGTCGATCCGGTGCCGCCGGTCGAGTTGCTATCGGTGGAGAAGCGCTTTGTTAATGGCGTCCTCGGCCTGGAACCGACCACCTTGCGCGTGGAGCCTGGTGAGTTCGTTACGATCATCGGCCCCTCGGGTTGCGGAAAATCGACGCTGCTCAAGCTCGCCGGCGGCCTCGTCGAACCGAGCGACGGGCGGGTCTGGTGGTGGCGCGGGCCATTCGCCCGCGTCGGCACGGACGCGCGCCGCCTGGCCTTCGTCTTTCAGGACCCGACGCTGATGCCATGGGCCAGCGCTGCCACCAATGTGCGCCTGCCCCTCGACCTGGCCGGTGTGCAACGGGCCAAGGCCGACGCGCGGGTCGCCGCGGCGCTTGCCGAAATAGGCCTGGCGGATCGCGCCGATCGCTTTGCGCGCGAGCTTTCGGGCGGCATGCGGATGCGGGTATCGATTGCCCGTGCGCTGGTGACCAATCCCGATCTCCTGCTGATGGACGAGCCGTTCGCGGCGCTCGATGAAATCTCGCGCAACAATCTCGATGAACGGCTGCTCCAGCTCTCCGCAGAGCGCGGGCTGACGACGATGTTCGTAACCCATTCGATCTACGAAGCCGCCTTTCTCTCCACCCGCGTGATCGTGATGGCTGCCAATCCCGGCCGGATCTTTGCCGAACACATCATCGACGAGCCTTTGCCACGCGGTCAGGCCTTCCGATTGAGCACCGGCTTTGCCGATCACGCGCGCGCACTCACCCGATTGCTGACCGCGGCCTCGCTCGAAAACCAGGATCAAGGCCGATGAAACCGCTGTTGCAGCACCGCGACGTCCTGCCCGTCGTTGCGCCGATCGCCATCGGCGTAGTGATCCTGGGAATTTGGCAGTTGTTGTGCACCATCCTGGCGGTGCCGGACTATCTGTTCCCCGCGCCGACCAGCATCTGGCATGCGCTGGCGGGCGATTGGCGCACGCTGTTCGTGGCGCTGTTCAGCACGCTCAAGGTGACGCTGCTGGCGTTTGCCTTGGCTGTAGTCTGCGGCACGCTGGTCGCCCTGCTGTTTGCACAAAGCCGTCTCATCGAGATAAGCCTGCTGCCTTACGCGGTCATGCTGCAAGTCACGCCGATCGTTGCCATCGCGCCACTGATCATCATCGTGGTCGACGATACCTTTATCTCGCTGGTGTTATGCGCAGCCGTGGTGGCGGTCTTCCCGATCATCTCGAACACCACGATCGGGCTCAGGACCGTCGATCCCGGCCTGCTTGCCTATTTTCGCATGAACCGGGCGGCCCGCTGGCAACAGCTGGTCCGCCTCCGCATGCCCTCGGCGCTGCCGTTTTTCCTGGCCGGCTTGCGGATCGCCAGCGGGCTGTCGCTGATCGGCGCGGTCGTTGCCGAGTTCGTTGCCGGCACCGGCGGGCGCAGTTCCGGGCTGGCGTACCAGATCCTGCAGGCTGGGTTCCAGCTCGACGTGCCGCGCATGTTCGCGGCGCTGTTGCTGATCACGCTGGCCGGGGTGGCCATGGCCGGGGCAATGGCGGGCCTCAGCCGGGTGGCGCTCGAATGGCACGGAACCGGAGGAGAAGAGCATTGACCGATATCGTTATCCGCGGGGCGCTGGGCATGCTGACCGGGCGCACGGGCGCGGCGGAGCGGACGAGCGGCGACGTGCGCATCGCGAACGGCATCATCGCCGCGCTTGGCGACATTGCGCCCGCGCCTGGCGACACGGTGCTGGATGCTAGCGGGTGCGTGCTCACGCCCGGGC
>CAXTOI010000283.1:0-5096 GCA_964245645.1 uncultured Novosphingobium sp.
TATTAGGAGCGATCGCGCATATCGGTCAGGAGACGGGGAAGTGATCCGGCTGCTGGGAGCGAGCAGGCCCCGTACTCTTCTGTGGAGGCGGGGGATGGAGTCTCTTCCAAAACGCTGCGCAAGCTGGGTGGCAATCACCACCCCCAGCCCCTTCTCTGAAGCGAAGGGAGGCAAGAACAAGCAGCGCCTCCTTCATCTGCAATGACCACGCTGAACTTTGGCTTCGGCCCCCTGGAAATCGAATTCTGGCGCTGGATGTTCCTGATGACGCGGATCGGCGCGGCGATGGTGGCCGCGCCGTTCTTCGGGTCCCCCAGTGTCGCGCCGCAAGTGCGGGTGATGTTGACCGCCGCCGTGGCCGCGCTGGTTGCCGGCTGGACTCACGCGGTCGCTCCTGCCGCGCTGTTCACTACGGCCGGCATGATGTCCGTCCTGGGCGAAGTGCTGGTGGGCCTCACCCTGGGTTTCGTACTTCAATTCGCCTTTGCTGCCCCGCTGATCGCCGCCGAATTGGTCGGCGGCGGCATGGGCATGGGGCTGGCCAGCGCGGTAGACCCGCAGAACGGCGTCCATTCCCCCGCCCTTGGCCAATATTACGCGGTGGTGCTGACGCTGGCATTCCTTGCGGCGGGCGGCCACCTGCAATGGATCGCGCTGATCGTGCGCAGCTATGAAGTGTTTCCCCCCGGCCACACCTGGCTCGGTGCGGAGCGGATAGGTCAGGTGGCCGGGTTCGCCGGCGCAATGTTCACCGCGGCAATCGCCATGGCCCTGCCGATCACGCTGATGCTGCTGCTGGTGCAGGTGCTGACCGGGGTGCTGAGCCGCTCCGCTCCAGCGCTCAACCTGTTCTCTCTCGGCTTGCCCGCGGGGATCATTGCCGGGTTCGCCGCGCTGATCGCCTCGGCGCCGCTGCTCACCGACCGCATGGTCGATTTGTCCGCCGACGCGATCTCGGCCACCGCGCAAATCCTCGCTGTGCCGCATGGCTGAAACCGCCGGCGAAAAAACCCTCGCTCCATCCGAAAAGCGGCTGAAGGACGCCGCCCGCGACGGCGATGTCCTGCGCTCGCGCGAACTCGGCACCGCCGCCACGGTGCTGGCCGGCGCGGCGTTCATGCGCCTTGGCGGACCGTGGTTGCTGGATGTATTGGGTCATGCCATGCGCATCGGCCTGACTTGGGACCGGGCCTCGCTGGAGAACTTCAGCCCGGCACGGCTGGGCGTCGCGCTGGCGGCGCTGGCCTTGCCGCCGGTGCTGGTGCTGGGCCTGTGCGTGATGACCGCAACGCTGATCTCGCAACTGGGCGTGGCCGGGCCCGGCCGCTGGAATATCGGCAACATTGCTCCCCGACCGTCGCGCATCGACCCCGCTGCGGGGCTGTCGCGCATGTTCGGCGCGCAGGGCTGGATCGAGGCGGCCAAGGGGATCGTCAAGATCGGCCTGCTCGGCGGCATCGCCTATGGCTGGGGCCGCAGCCGCGTGGCGGCGCTGGCGACATTGTCCGCGGCCGATCTGGCGGGCCAGCTCGATTTTGCCTGGACGACGCTGACCTCGCTGTTCTTCGCGCTGGCTGCCGGGCTGGTAGTGATCGCGCTGAGCGATTTTCCGGTCCAATGGCTACGCCGCCATCGCCGGCTGCGCATGTCGCTGCAAGAACAGCGCGACGAGCACAAGGACAGCGAAGGCTCCCCGCAACGCAAGCAGGCGATTCGCCAGCGCCAACGCCAGCTGGCGATCAGCGGCGTGGCCGCGGCGATGCGCAAGGCGCAGTTCGTGATCACCAATCCGACCCATTTCGCCATTGCCATGACCTATGATCCCGAGTTAGCCCCGGCGCCGGTGGTGCTGGCCAAGGGACGCGGCGAAAAGGCGCTGGCGATGCGTGAACTGGCTGCCGAACATGACCTGCCGGTGCTCGAATTCCCCGCGTTGGCACGCTCGGTCTACTACACCACGCGCGAGCGCCAGATGATCCGCGAGGAGTTGTATTCCGCGGTCGCGGGGGTGCTGACCTTCGTGCTCGCATTGAAACGCGGCGACGAGCGTCCCAATCCCTCGATCGACGTACCGGTGGCATTGCGCTTCGACGCCGATGGCCGGCTCGATCCGGAATCCGACTGAACCGCAATCGCGGGCGAGCCCTTAAGCCGCCCCGCCGCGCACCGTTCTTCCTCCCATGACCACGACGTCTGCCACGACAGCGACCACGACCGCCGCAACCACGGCGATTACCGCAACCGATCCCGCCTCGATCGGCTCGGCGCTGGCGACCGCGCTCGGCGGCGGCACCGGGGTGGACATGACTCAGCTCGCCACCAACGTCGCCGATGCCGAGTTCGCCGGCCAGCTGGCCAATATCACCACCCAGCAAACCGCACTCACCACCGAAATTTCCTCGGCCACCCAGCTGCGCAGCGATCTGCTCGCGCTATCCACCTCGCTGGGCACGGCGGTGCAATCGGGCAGCCTGTCTTCGTCGCCCAGCGTGGCCAACACCACCGTTGCCACCGCCAGCCTGCCGATCGGCGAAAGCGGCGCGGCTAGCAGCTATACGCTTGAGGTAGACAGCCTCGCTTCGCCCCAGGTGTTGACCTCCACCACCTATTCCTCGGCTGCCGCCACGACCGGCTCGGGCACGCTGACGATCAATACCGGCACGATTACCAATGGCACCTTCACCGCCGGCTCGGCCAGCCCGGTGGCGATCACCATCCCCAGCGGCGCGACGCTGAGCGATGTCGCCGCGGCGATCAACAGCTCGGGCGCAGGGGTGACCGCTTATGTCGCAACCGTGGCTTCGGGCGCGCAGCTGGTGCTCAAGGGCGCACAGGGTGCCGCCAGCGCGTTTACCGTGTCCGCCACCGAGGCGGCCGGCGATCCGGGCCGGTCGTCGCTCGCGTGGAATCCATCGACCGGCGATTCGGCGCGACTTGCGACCAGCGCCGCCGATGCCAGCTACAAGCTCGACGGCATCGCCGAGACCAGCCCCAGCAATACGATCGCCAGCGCCGCCCCGGGGCTGGCGCTGCAACTGACCGGGACCAATGCCGGCAATCCGACGACGATCAGCTACAGCGACCCATCGAGCAGTATCGTTTCGGCGATGCAGAGCTTTACCACCGCGCTGAATGCGATCGTGACCGAACTGGCCACCGACACCGCAGGCTCCCCCGGCGCATCGGGCTCGGGCACATCCGGTGCCGGCGCCTTGCGCAGCGACCTGGCGGCACGGGCGATCCAGTCGCAATTGCAGCAACTGGCCGGCATGGTGATCATGCCCGGCGCTGCAGCGGGAGCACCGGCGACGCTGGCCGACCTGGGTCTCTCGCTGGGCGAGAACGGCAGCTTTACCCTGAATACGACCGTCTTGAATGCCGCGCTCACCGCCAGCCCGACCGGGGTGGCCGCGATGTTCACCACCGGCGCGAGCGGCGTCTACGACACCGTGTTCAATCTGGTCAACAACGTCACCTCGACCAATCAGCCGGGTTCGCTCGACTTTTCGATCACCACCTATACTGCCGACCAGACCAACCTGGCGACGAAACAAACCGCGGTCACCACTCAGCAATCTGCGCTGCGGACCCAGCTTATCAGTCAATATGCCGCGACGAATGCGCTGGTGGCCACCAACAAATCGACGCTGTCCTATATCCAGGAGCAGATCGCTGCCTGGAACAATACAACCAGTTCCACCAGTTAAGGCTGCATCATGCTTGCCCTGCAAAGCCCCCAGACCGTCTATCGGCGGATCGATTTCGATGCCCGCGTCAGCACCTCCGACCCGGCCCAACTGGTCGAGCTGTGCTATGAACAGCTGATTTCCGCGCTGGGCACGGCCCTGTTCGCGCAGGAGCAGAACGACAACCGCATGAAGAGCGAGGCGCTGACCCGCGCCGTATCGGCGCTGACCGCGCTGCAGCTCGGGGTCACCGGCCAGGGCCGCGTCGTCGATGCGCTGCACCAGCTTTATGACGTTGCGCGGCGTTCGGTGCTGGACAGCGCGCTGCGCTTCAAACCTGCGACGATTGCGGCAATTCGTCAGGATTTCATTGATATTGCGCGCGCTTTGAGCGCCGCGGACCACGTTGGATGCACCTCCATACAACAACGCTGTCCCATACATTCTTTTTTTTTACAATATGATGGGATCGTTTCTTACTAAGTGTTGTTAAGTAATCCATGCAGGCGTAACGCACGAATCTGTTCAACCGGTATCGGTTGCGGGAGATGGCGCCGGACAAAGCATATAGCCGCCTTGAATTTCGTTCGATTTGGATACTTTGGGATGTCGAAACGGAGGCAACTCCGCACCCACCCCTAAGCACAATCTGCTAGGCACAAATCATGGACAGGGTAAATAATCTATTCGTTGTTGATGGCGATTTTGGTCGCCGGGCAGCCATATCGCATCGCCTTGCAGGGGCTTCGATACATGTCGAGCCGTTCGAGGATGTACAGGAACTGATCAGTCGATGGCCACGCAGCGGATTGCTGCTCGTCCATGACGATACGCGCTCCGTCACCAGGCTGCTGGCGCACATGGGCGAAACCGGCCGCTGGTTGCCGGTGATCGGTTATGCCGAAGATCCCGCAACCCGAACAGTGGTTCAGGCGGTGCTGGAAGGGGCGATCGATTATATCAGTTGGCCGTTCACAGTGGAGGAAATCGCCGATGTCGTGGGTACGGCCGCGACCAGAGCGAAGACTTTCGGCAGCACCAAGCTGCGCGAATCGCTCGCGCGTAGCCGGGTCGATCGCTTGACCAAACGCGAGCGGCAGGTTCTTGCGGGCGTGGCGGAAGGGCTGTCGAACCGCCTGATCGGCGAAAAGCTCTCGATCAGCCCCCGCACCGTCGAAATCCACCGCGCCAATATGCTGACCAAAATGGGCGCTAATCATACCTCGGAGGCGATCCGGATCGCGATCGAGGCAGCGGTGGTGGTCTAACCCGAGTTCGACCAGATTTACACGCCGTCATCGTTCTGTGAAGCTGTGTGGCTAGGTGCGGCGAGGGCGGTTAGCCATAGACGCTTATGTCTTTCCGAGATAAGTTGAACCGACATAAGCTCCCCTCCCCAACGGGGAGGGG
>CAXTOI010000284.1:0-5096 GCA_964245645.1 uncultured Novosphingobium sp.
ATCCGGCCGAGGCGGTGGACGGCAGCGCGGGTCAGCTGGTTGCGCAGCGGGGTATTGGGGGCGACAAAGGCCGCGCCGGGCATATGCAGCCCCATCATTTCCATCATCATCTGGTTGGAATTGGCGGTGCCGAAAAAGGTGCAGGTGCCGGGAGAGTGGTAAGACGCGCTTTCGCTGGCGAGCAGATCGTCGCGCGTCGCCTTGCCTTCCGCGTAAAGCTGGCGAACCTTCTGCTTTTCGCGATTTCCCAGCCCCGACGGCATCGGCCCCGACGGCACGAAGATCGCCGGCAGATGGCCGAAGCGCAACGCCCCGATCATCAGCCCCGGCACGATCTTGTCGCAAATGCCCAGCAGCGCCATGCCGTCGAACATGGCATGGCTCATCGCCACCGCCGTGCCCAGCGCGATCGCATCACGACTGAACAGCGACAGCTCCATGCCGTCCTCGCCCTGCGTCACGCCGTCGCACATCGCCGGCACGCCGCCGGCCACCTGCGCGGTCACGCCGATCTCGCGGGCGTAAAGCTTCATTGCGTCGGGATAGCGGGCATACGGCTGATGCGCCGACAGCATGTCGTTATAGGCCGTGACGATCGCCAGATGCGGCGCGCGGCCACTGGCGATCGCCGGCTTGTCGCCTTCGGCCGCGGCAAAGCCATGCGCCAGGTTGGAACAACCCAGTGCAGCGCGACCGGTGTGGCGATCGCTCTCGCGGTCGATCAAGGCGAGATAGCGCTGCCGCCCTGGCGCGGACCGTTCGATGATGCGACGGGTGACTTTGGCAACGCTGGCGTTCAACTCAGTCATGCCTGCTCTCGCTCATGCTGCGCTGCCTGCCCGCTTATTCGTGCCACGTCACGCCATCCTTGGCAGCCAGCGCGATCGCCGCCGTCGGCCCCCAGCTGCCCGCCGTATATGGCTGGGGAGTCTTGTCATTCTCGGCCCAGGCCGCACGGATCGCATCGATCCACTCCCACTGCGCCTCCACCTCGTCGCGGCGAACGAACAGCGTCTGATCGCCTTCGATCAGGTCGAGTAGCAGCCGCTCATAGGCGATCCGCTTGGTTGGCCCGGCAAAGGCATCGGCCATGCGGATATCAAGCGGCATGCTGCGTAACCGGATACCGTCCCGGTCGAGCCCCGGCACCTTGGTCATCAGCGACAGCGTGATGTTTTCCTCGGGCTGAATCCCGATCACCAGCCCATTGGGCTGCGACCGCGCGCCCTTGCCAGCAAAAATTGAATGCGGAACATGCTTGAACTGCACGATGATCTCCGTGGTGCGTTCCGGCAGGCGCTTGCCGGTGCGCAGATAGAACGGCACGCCTTTCCAGCGCCAGTTATCGACATGCGCCTTGATCGCCACGAAGGTCTCAGTGTCCGACGGCCGGCCCAGCTCATCAAGGTAGCCGTGCACCGCCTGACCGGTGATCGCGCCCGAGACATATTGCCCGGTCACCGTGTCATCGGGCGCGACCACCCTCAGGCTGCGCAGCACCTTCACCTTTTCATCGCGCACTGCGGTTGCTTCGTACAGCGCCGGCGGCTCCATCGCGACCAGAGCCAGCAATTGCAGCATATGGTTCTGCACCATGTCCCGCAGCGCGCCGGCGCCATCATAAAAGCCGACGCGCCCTTCCAGCCCGACCGTTTCGGCCACCGTGATCTGGACATGATCGATATGCGCAGCGTTCCACAAGGGTTCGAACAGGACGTTGGCAAAGCGCAGCGCCAGCAAGTTCTGCACCGTCTCCTTGCCGAGATAATGGTCGATGCGGAAAATCCGGTCCTCCGGAAAAGAGCGGGCAACGGCGTCGTTGATATGGCAACTCGTAGCGAAACTCGTGCCCAGCGGCTTTTCCAGCCCGATGCGGGCCTGCGGCCCGGCCAGGCCGGCAGCGGCCAGGCCAGCAATGGTCGCCTCGAACAGGCTGGGCGCGGTGGACAGGAATATCGCCAGCCCGTCCGATGCCGGCCCGACGTTTTCGGCCAGCGCGGCAAAATGGTTGGTGTCAGTGGCATCAAGCGGCTGGTAGACCAGCCGTTTCAGGAATGAAGGAATCGCCTGCCGGCGGTATTCGGGCAGGTATTTCTCCAAGGCAGTCCGAGCGAAGGCGCGAAAGCCATCGTCATCATAGTCGGATCGCGCGGTGCCGATGATAACCAGATCGTCCGCAACCAGCCGGTCATCATGCAGTGCGCAGAGCGAAGGCAACAGCATGCGCTGAGACAGATCGCCCGAAGCGCCGAAAAGCAACAGGCGATCGGCAGTAAAGCTCATCCGAAATCCCAGTCATCAACGAAGGAAGGCCGAGTGAACTCAGCAGATACAGATACACCAAATCAATGCTGCGCCTGCGAGCGAGCGAGGTCTATCAGCGATATAGCAGTGACGCCAGCGATGATCTGCCGCAATTGTGCAGGGTACGGCTATGCCGAGCGAGATTTTCAAAGCACCCATCTTCGCCAATTATGCACCAGGTCGAACGAATCCGTCACAAACGCCAGCACTAACCGCGCCTTGCGGAACGCCAACGCTCCGTCTAGGGCGCGTGGCTGTCCAGTGCACGCGGAGCGGTGGCCGAGTGGTCGAAGGCGCTCGCCTGGAAAGTGAGTATACGCCAAAAGCGTATCGAGGGTTCGAATCCCTCCCGCTCCGCCATTTTGCCGTTCGTTGGCGTTCGTGACCGCCCATAAATCCACACCAAAGCATTGAGTATGAAAAGAAATTTTACATGCACGTTCGTACGTGATCGTGTCCGCTCGAAAACTAATGTGGGGCTCAGTGTGGGGTAGGAACCGGTCCTAGGGGTTCAACGACGGTGTTTTTGGTGGTATATGTCCGTCATGGGAAATCTTACCTCGGACCTTATCAAAGAGCTTTCGACGCCTGGTCGGTATTCGGATGGCGGCGGGCTCCTGCTGCAAATCTCGGCATCGGGCGGCAAGAGTTGGCTAATGCGGATCCAGGTCAATGGCCGTAGGCGTGACATTGGGCTGGGCGAATTGCGCCATGTTAGTTTGCGTAATGCTCGCCTTGAAGCGGCAGGGATCAAGAAATTGGCCGCTTCAGGGGTCGATCCGCTTGAGGAGCGGCGCAAGGTGGAGGTCGCCATACCGACTTTCGAGGCCGCTGCGAAAATGGCGCACGCTGAGTTGATCAAGGGGTGGAAGAACGGAAAGCACACGAAGCAGTGGCTGACGACCCTTGAGCTCTATGCATTCCCGCAGCTGGGCAAGCTTAAGGTGGATAAGATCGATGGACCCTTAATCCGCAATGTTCTGGCAGAAATTTGGCTTGATGTGCCGGAAACCGCGCGACGCGTCCGGCAACGAATTGGAACTGTGCTTGATTGGGCTTACTCGAGCGGCTTCCGTCCGACGGAAGCGCCAACGCGCTCCATCTCGAAGGGGCTTCCCCGCCAGCCTAAAAAGACGGGGCATTTCGCCGCTTTACCTTATTCCGAGGTGCCTGGCTTTTTCGTAAAGCTCCGTCAGCGGAACCTGTGTGCCAGCCGGCTTGCTCTTGAAGCAGCAATTTTGACGGCAAGCCGCTCTGGGGAAATCAGAGGTGCTAAATGGTCCGAGCTCAACGACGACACGACCTTGTGGACCGTGCCAGCCGAACGGATGAAAGCTGGCGTCACGCATGTCGTGCCCGTTTCGCGACAGGTCGCCGAGGTGTTCGAGGCGGCAAAGGTTCTGCGGCAGCGCGATTGCGATTTGATTTTTCCGGGAGCGCTTTCGGGGTCACAGTTATCCGACATGGCGTTGCTGCTGATGGTAAAGGGACTCGATTGCCCAGTCACGGTGCATGGCTTCCGGTCCAGCTTTCGGGACTGGGTAGCCGATGAAACAGATGTGTCCCGCGAGATTGCGGAGGCAGCGCTCGCCCATACGCTCGACAACAAGGTTGAGGCTGCTTATCGGCGCACCGACTTCCTTGCCAAGCGCCGGAGGCTGATGGACCAATGGGCCAATTTTTGCTGTCCCGTTAAGGCCCGCGGGCGGCAGCAATCTTCGCGAAGGATGTCCGCGGCCGCCCCCGAGGCTTCCGTGCGGTCGCCGAAAGCAACGCGGAAGAGCGCTGCCGCTCGATGAAGGCTTCTAGACTGCCAACGGCGATCAACGTGGCGCTACCGAGTTTAAGGGCCTCGATCTCACGCGCCGCAATGAGTTCATAGATTTTAGTCTTGCCGATGCCGAGCATCTGCGCCGCGTCCGCGATGCGAACCGTCAGAGGCTGCATTTTGGCCGGGTAAGGAATGCGCTTGTTTGCCATAGGACCTCTGTCCGCCCCAAAGGTTGGGGTCAGATGTTAGCCTGCACCGATCCATGCCTCTTCGTCAGGGCGTGTGTGGTGCCGCAGAATACCAGTTAGGGGACTTGGGCGGGAGGGATTCGAAGTGATCAGCTAAGCGGCTGATTTGCCAAGCTTCTAATCGATCCGTGTTCCCGCAGTACCTCGGATTGTACCTCGTCAACTTTTTCGTCTGCATCCGTCACTTGTCAGCTCAGTTCGACTATGTGCACTGTATTCGAACCCACGATAGAACACAAGCTGTCGGGGGACGGTCGAATGACCGGGTCTGGGACTTAACCGTCATTTTTTTCCTGACGGCGGCCGTGAACGACAGCTTTTGACTAGAGCAGACCTTCAGGCGATCAGCGGCTTTCGCTAACAAGTAGACCTGGCCGTTTGCCGGTAGGAAAGTAAAGGGTGGTGGATCGCGAAAAGCATTCTTTTTCAGGGACCTATCATCACTGTTTCAAATATGTCTGTGTAAACCGGTTGACCTATCATTGGCCATTCTCAAGGCCTTTCGCATCCATAACCGCCGCCATTTATTCATGTCGACCCAACCCGCGCTGCCAACCATCTGCATCAGCCGGACGTTCGTGGATTGGTGTGGGATGAAGGGGGTGACAATGCGAGACCCGCCAAGCCGGTCATTCAATGCCAACCATTCGGTCCGAAGGGCGAACGGGAGCGCGTGCCGGCTACGATCGATGCTGGCCCTCCATGCAGCGATGACAGGCGCGGGTTCTGTCGCAAAATTCGCTGAGGTATGCGATGCTGAGTAGTGGATGGCT
>CAXTOI010000285.1:0-4234 GCA_964245645.1 uncultured Novosphingobium sp.
GCCGCGGCGGCGGCATGCGCGGCGGCCCGCAGCGCCGCGATGTGATCGGGCGCGAGATCGTAGGCGTAGTTCAGCTTCGCGGTCGCCTTCGCGACGAGCTTCGCATCGGGGACCTTGGGCGCCGCCGTCTGGCCCGGCGGCGGCAATTGCGCCTGGAAGCGTGTGACATTGGCGTCGAAATTGGTCGCGCAAGCGGCCAGCGCCGTCAGCATCAGCCCGGCAAAGGTCAGCCTGGCCCAATTATACCAGGAATTCAGAGTGGTTGCGCGCCCAGCGATCATATCAATTTCTCCGCGATTCGTGCAGCTTGCGCGCGTTGCACGCGCAAGCCAAGCATTCTTGTGTCGCAATAACGATCAAGACTGAACCGCTGTTGAATGCATGCGAGGATGTCAAAGAACAAAGACACCACCTGAAAATGCTCTAACGCAGCAACCCCAGCGCCGCATAAGCGGCATCCAGCGTCGGCGCCGCCAGCGCCCGCGCCTTTGCCGCACCAGCCTGCAACACAGCATCGAGCGTAGCCTGATCCCGCCGCAGTTCCACAAACCGCGCATTGATCGGCGCCAGCGTCTCCACCAGCAACTCGCCCAGCGCCGGCTTGAACGCGCCAAAACCTTGCCCGGCAAATTGCCCCAGCACCTGATCGACGCTCTGCCCGGCCATCGCCGCATAAATCCCCACCAGATTGGCCGCCTCTGCCCGGCCCTCCAGCCCCGCAGCCTCGCCGGGCAGCGCATCGGCATCGGACTTCGCCTTGCGCACCTTGGCCATGATCGCATCGGCGTCGTCGCTCAGATTGATCCGGCTCATGTCCGACGGATCGGATTTGCTCATCTTTGCCGCGCCGTCGCGCAAGCTCATGATCCGCGCGGCTCCCACCGGAATGATCGGCTGCGGCAGGGTGAAAATCTCGACCCCCGCGCCGAAATCATTGTTGAACTTCTGTGCGATATCGCGCGCCAGCTCCAGATGCTGCTTCTGGTCCTCCCCCACCGGCACATGCGTCGTCTGATACAACAACACATCGGCCGCCTGCAGCACCGGATAGGTGAACAACGCCGACGAGACGCTGTCGCGGTTCTTGCCCGCCTTGTCCTTGAACTGTGTCATCCGGCTCAACCAGCCAAATCGCGCGGTGCCGTTCAGCAGCCACTGCAACTCCGCATGCGCCGGCACTCGTGCCTGGTTGAACAATATCGACCGCTCCGGATCGATCCCACAGGCAATCACCGCCGCTGCCATCTCACGCGTGCTCGCCGACAATTCCGCCGGCACATGCGGCTGGCTCAGCGCATGCAGATCGGCAAGAAAGTACAGGCTGGTCCCGCCGCCCGCCGCCACCTCATCCTGCATCCGCACCCAATTGCGGATCGCGCCGAGGTAATTGCCAAGGTGAAGATTGCCGGTGGGCTGGATGCCGGAAACGATACGCATGATAAGGTCTCTGAGAAAAATTTAGCGAAGGGTTAAGACCTGGGGCCAGGGGCTCCAGACCCCATTCAGGTCAGCATTGCGCATCGATCAGCCGAACCTTTTGCAGCGCCGCAGGCTTCAATGCCGCTTCGCAGCGAGCAGTGCCACAAGCGGGCGCACAATAAAACGAAGGGGAGCGCGAGGGGGTTACCCCTCGCACCTTAATCCATAACTATAACTTAAACCTTCGCCACCTTCCGCCGCAACATCAACTGCAGGTCGTCCGTCGAAAACGCCCCCAGCGCAATCGCCGCCGCACCATAGACCGCCGCACCGGCGCCGACCAGCACGCCCATCGTCACGATCCGCCCGAACCAGCCGGCGTGGACATAGGGCATCAGCCGGCTCTGGAAGAGATACAGCACCACGCCCATGGCCAATGCGGCCAGGGCAAGGCGCGGAGCGCGGCGCAACAGCCGCGCATCGGGTTGAAAATGCGCGCGGCGGCGCAGGGTGACGTAAAGCATGGTGACGTTGACAGTGGAGGCGATGGCGGTGGCCAGCGGCGGGCCCATGTGAGCGATGGTCGGGATCAGGATGAGGTTGCCGACCAGATTGACCAGCATCGACAGCATGGCGTAGCGCACGGGCGTGCGGGTATCCTGCCGCGCGTAATAGCCGGGGGTGAGCACCTTGACGAGGACATAGCTGGGCAGGCCGATGGAGAAGGCCGCCAGGGCTTGCGCGGTCGCGTGGATGTCGCTCGCGTGATAGCGGCCATAGCCGAACAGCGCGGCGACGATCGGCTCGCCGCAGATGACCAGCGCAACGGTGGCCGGCAGGGTGAGCAGCAGCGCCAGTTCCAGGCCGCGGTTCTGAGTGGCCATCGCTTCGCCCTGCCGCCCGGTGCCCAGCTGGCGCGAGATGGTGGGCAGCAGCACGGTGCCCAGGCCGATGCCGATCAGCCCGAGCGGCAACTGGTTCAGCCGGTCGGCCATATAGATATAGGTCACCGAGCCGTGGCTGAGCAGCCCGGCGGCGAGCGCGGTGGAGATGACGAGGTTGATCTGCACCGCACCCGCGCCTGCCGCTGCGGGCCAGATCAGCGAAAGCAGCCGCTTGACCTCGGGGGTGAGGCGCGGGCGACGCAGTTTCAGGCTGACCCCGGCGCGCTGGCAGGCCCAGGCGAGCCACAGGAATTGCAGCAGCCCCGACAAGCTGACCGCGAGCGACTGGTTGCGCGCGGTGACTTGCGGATCGTGGCTGTGAAACAGCAGCAGCGCCGCGATCAGCGTCAGGTTGAGCAGGATCGGCGCGGCGGCATTGATCCAGAAGCGGTGCATCGAATTGAGGATGCCGCCCAGCAGCGAGGTCAGGCTGATGAACAGCAGATAGGGGATCTGCATCCGCGAATAGCTGACCGCAGTGGCGAATTGCTGCGCGCTGATGCCGTGGAACCGGCCCGACAGCACCAGCGTGACCGGCCAGGCGAAGACTTCCAGCAGCGCGGTCATCACCAGCAGCACCGGCAGCAGGATCGCCAGCGCCAGCTCGGCAAAATCGAGACCATCGCGCAGGCCGCCGCCGTCGGGATCGCCGACGCGCTGGTTGAACATCGGGATGAACGCCGAGGCAAAGGCGCCTTCGGCAAACAAGGCGCGAAACATGTTGGGCAGGCGAAAGGCGACGAGAAAGGCGTCGGAAACAAACCCCGCGCCGACCAGCCGCGCGAACAGCGAGTCGCGCACCAGCCCCAGCACCCGGCTGACCAGCGTCAGCCCGCCGATCGTACCGGTCGCCCTAAGCAGATTCATGGGAGCAGATTCATGGGAGCAGATTCATTG
Source organism: uncultured Novosphingobium sp. (assembly GCA_964245645.1). Taxonomy (GTDB): domain Bacteria; phylum Pseudomonadota; class Alphaproteobacteria; order Sphingomonadales; family Sphingomonadaceae; genus Novosphingobium. The sequence continues at coordinate 3,261 of CAXTOI010000285.1, forward strand.
GGGTGCGATCAGGCGTGACCGACCGGTTCGCCGACGCCGCCATGCTCGGCCTGCGCCGCCAGTTGCTGCACATAAATGCCGTTGAAATCGATCGGGTCGAGCAGCATCGGCGGAAAACCGGCATCGCGCACGGCATCGGCGATCACGCGGCGGGCGAACGGGAACAGCAGCCGCGGCGCCTCGGCAAACATGAAGGCATGCATCTGCGGCTCGTCGAGATTGCGCATCCCGATCAGCCCGGCGTAAGTCAGGTCGACGATATAAGCGACGCCCGCATCCGCCTTGGCGTTGATCTGGATCTTCAGCTGCACTTCATGGACATCGGCCTGGATCGGGCGCGCGGCGATGTTGAACTGCACGTCTAGCTGCGGCGGGTCCTGCCACTGGTAGCTTTCCGGCGCGTTCGGGTTCTCGACCGACAGATCCTTGATATATTGCGAGATCAGCCCGGCGGCGGGGGCCGTATCCTCGCCATTGCCCAAGTTGAGACTGGAGGTGACGTTGCCTTCCTCGGCCATGGCGGTTGCTTTCTTCGTTGATCGGTCCGGCAGATCGATCGGGGCAGGTTGGATGAATTGGCCGCGCGCCTAGCATCAGGTCGGGGTCCGGGCAAGTTCCGGCTGACCGCCGTTTCCCGCCACACTGCCTCAAAAAAATCTCAGCTCAGCCTCTTAAGTACGTTGTTCATTTGTGTTCGCCTCCTATCTGGGGCATTGTAGCCTTTGCGCTATCGCCAGCGACAGAATTGGAATCCGGACTCGTGACTGTGGAAATCGTCATTCTGGCCATGATCGCGGCCTTCCTCGGGCTCAGGCTCTATGCTGTGCTCGGCAAGCGCGCCGATCATGGCGATGAACCGATGCAGAGCCGTTTCGACGCGCCTGCGGCACCCAAGACGACTCCAGCCAAGCAGCCTGCGCCCGCGCAGGTCCGCCTGGCCGAGCGCGGCGCGACCCCGGTCGTGGCCCGCGCCG
>CAXTOI010000285.1:4244-5084 GCA_964245645.1 uncultured Novosphingobium sp.
AACCCGCCATCGAACGCGGCCTGCGCGATATCGGCACGGCGGATCGCCGGTTCGAAGTCCAGGTGTTTCTCGATGGCGCCCGCAGTGCCTATCGCATGATTCTCGAAGCGTTCTGGCGCGGTGACAAGGAAGAGCTGGCGCAGCTGTGCGATGCGCATGTCGCGCAAGGCTTCATCGACGAGATCGACGCGCGCCTCGCCGCGGGCGAAACGATCGACAATCGCCTGGTGCGGATCGAGGATGTGACGATCGTCTCGGCCAGCTACGCCGCCCCGCTCGCGCGGATCACGCTGCGCCTCACCGCCGACATCGCCGCGGTCACCCGCGACCAGCAAGGCATGATGATCGCCGGCTCGCTCGACGACGCGCTGGTGGTGCAGGATGTCTGGACCTTCAGCCGCAATGTCGGCTCGCCGAACCCCGATTGGCTGCTGGACGAAACCGACGAAGGCTGAGCGACCGGCGCGATCGCTGCGGGGTTGGGTTGCGGTGAATACGTTGTCCCGGCCGGGTGTGACCCTCCCACCTCGTTATTATGGATTCGATCCGGCATGCCGTCTGCCTCGCGCGCGGTGGTTCGTGCTGCTCTTCCTTACAACCCTGCTCGCAGCTTGCAGCGGGGTCATCCCGCGAAATGGCGTGGCAACCTTGCCGTCAGCGCCGCCGGTCATGACCACACCGGCCCCGCCGCCGCCGCCGACCGCCTTCACATCCGGCGTGACCTCCGGTCCCGATCTCGCCACGCTCGGCCTGACCGCCGCGACGGCGGCACCGGCGTTGAATTCCTTTCGCGAAACCTGCCCGCGCCTGCTCGCACGGCCGGATCGTAGCGGATTGACC
>CAXTOI010000286.1:0-5082 GCA_964245645.1 uncultured Novosphingobium sp.
CGCTGGACTTCGTCGGAGCAGCTAGACGATGAACCACATCGCCGTCGCCGCTCCTTCTCGTCAGCGAACGGGATTGGCAATCCTCATGGGTCAGGGTCATCGAGATTTGGTGTTACAAGCTCCGCCCCTTGACCGCTTTGGCGGAGTGGCAGGAGCTTATGGCCTGAGATCATGCTCCCCTCGCGGTAGCTGCGTCAAACGGAGACGAGTTTTGATTCGACTGACAGCTCCGCCAGCCACCCCTAGAACCTGTCTCCACTTGGTCGAGGAGGTGCTGAAGCCGGCCATTTGCGCCAGGTTTGCACCACCAAACCGTCATTGGCCTCCGACAATCGCGACAATTTGGCTGCCAACTGTCGCCCCTCTTGTGGCCCCGGTCTTCGGCGGTCCTAGCGACACTACGGTTTGTCTGCCCAGGAACGATATCCGCGCTGAACGGCTTGGCATGAAAGTAGCCCGCTTCGGGATATCTTGGGCCTGCGGTTTTTTGTGCCCGCTCGCTACGACGATTTCGATCTCGGGCCAGTGCTTGGCAACATGGTGTGCGAGGGCGAACCCATCGATCAAACCTGGCATTTGCAGATCCGTGAAAAGCAGCACGATCGTATTGCCTTGGTTTTCAATTATCGTCTTGGCTTCGTTCCTGTTCGACGCCTCAAGCGTCGTGAAGCCAGCGTCAGCAAGAATGTCGCTTGCGTGCAGCAGCACTAAAAGGTCATCGTCAACCACGACGGCGTGAGCATCGTTCGCATTAGCCATGAAGTTTTGACGTGCTGCCTTGTTTATCCCCTCATGATGATGAGGCTCACTCGCGCATCATCATCGAAGGCGCGTCGATGCCTATTGGCCATAATAGCGTGCCGACCTTGGGGCTGCTGATTCACGAACTGCGACCAATTTCGCTAAATATGGCGCGTTTGCGTGCTTGGACGGCCGATTGAGGGTGCAGATCACCATCGCTGGTGATGCCGCGCAAATCCGCTGGGAGGAAACGGGGGGCGCAAAACGCGACAGGAATGTGCCCCAGTCGCAGGGTTTCGGCACCCGCCTCGAGCAGGCAGGCGTCAGAGTTCTGCAGGGCAAGCTTGATCGCACGTGGCGTGCTCACGGGTTGGCTATTCACATAGGATTTTTGCTCGAACAGATCAGCCGCTGATCGAAGCTGTACCTTTGGCCGCTGATATCGCGTGAAGCTCTCTGGCGTATGGTTATATCCGTTTTTGCTCAAAGATTGTGGATCGGCGCCGACTCAGATCTGATCTACCTTGAATATGAACGGCGCCACGTGACCACGTCGCCTTGGCAAACTGGCGGGAAGTGAGCCACAGGCATAGGACAAAAGAAAGAAGTGATGTTTCCCATCGCTCCATACACTTTATTTTGCAGCTATGGTTCTCGCCTAACAATTGAATTCGATTATGGATTCCCAGCGGCCTTTCGTCGTGCGAGACGGCAGCATGATCGTAGCGACAATCGGCATGGCTGCTATGATCCGGTCAGAAGCGGCGCGTCCCGATCACGCCGCGTATGTCGCCCATTGGCTGGCAGCCCTCAAAGGTGACAGCAAGACGATCTTAAGCGCTTCTCGGTTCGCTACCCAAGGTCACACGATCGACATGGCTTTGCGGGGCGCCCAGCTCTGGCTGCGGGGCGCAACGGTGGTCGATCTACGATCGTGGCTTCGCGTCCGCGAGAGATCCTGTGAAATCCTGTCGCAGGCGGGTTGGGCGAACCGTCTGCGCCTTCGGCTGTTGCGCCGCGGCCTCGTGAAACATGATCCGCAAAGCACGCCGTTAGCCGCGCCCGTTCACTGGGCAGCATTCGTCGCTTTGACCGCCGCTTTGCGGCCGAACTGAACGCGGCGAAGGGATCCATGCGGGAATATGCAGCCACCCGCGCCACTGGCGCTACCTTTCGAAACCTACACCACGCTGTGAGACACGATCAAAGCTGGGAGCGGCAGGGAGGGCACTGAGCGTCCGAATTTGAGTCAAGCTGACTGCATCTCTTCCAAAGTCGGCCTGTCGTCATGCTGGCGTCCGGTCGATGGACAACGCGCGGTATGAGCCACCGCACCATCATTGGTCGCGGAGGAAGGTAATGCGTGGAACGGTCGATGTGCATGTTTAGGCAATCATATGCCGCGGGCAACTTGATCGCCATCGGATCGTTACACTTGGCGAATGTGGATGTCCCCAGATAACCTTGAACATCTTGTGACGCCAACGCTCATCAGCGGTGCGTTCGTTTCGATTGCCGTTCCCGCGTGTAATGAAGCCGGTACGATAGAGACCTGCATGAGTGCGCTTGACGTTGCCGCAGCCCATGCGGTCGGTGCCACCGTACAACTAGTGATCCTTGTCAACAACAGCAGCGACAGAACTGCCGAGATCGCACGCAGGCATCGGCCCCGCGCGCTGCGGGCCAGGGTCTTGGAGATCACTTTGCCACCCCGACACGCGCATGCCGGCGGCGCGCGGCGCGCAGCGATGGAACATGCGGCGACGTTGCTACCCCCCGACGGCATCCTGATGACGACCGATGCCGACAGCCGGGTGCACCCGAACTGGATCGCCGCGAACCTTGCCGAACTTGCGGCCGGGGCCGACGCCGTGGCGGGTGCGGTCGCGTTTGACGAAGCGGATCGCATCGCGCTGCCGCTGCTGCCGGCGCGGGCGCTCGAATGGCAGCTGGCCGGATTGCAGGCGCACCTCGGCAGCCTGGTCGACCCGCGCGCCCACGATCCCTGGCCCAACCACATCTGGGCATGGGGCGCTTGCCTGGCGCTGACTTTGTCTGCCTATCGCCGCATCGGCGGGCTGCCGTCGGTGCCACTCGCCGAAGACCGCGCGCTGGCCGCGGCTTTGGAGCGCAGCGATCTTAAAGTGCGCCACAGTTACGCGCCGCTGGTGCTGACGTCGACGCGCCGCCATGGACGCGCGCCGGGTGGCCTAGCCGATCTGCTGCACAGCTATGTCGCCGATGAGGGAACGCCGTGCGATGCCGCGCTGGAACCGACCGCGGCTCTGCTGCGCCGGTTGTACTGGCGGGCAAAGCTGCGGCGGATCGCAGGCGAGAACGGCCTTGACGCAGCGGCGAAGGATGCTCAGCGGCTAGGGTGCAACGCGGGCCCGGTTTACGGGTTCGGAGCCCTGTGGAGCGCGGTCGAGGCCCAGTCGCCGTTGCTGAAGCGGTCGCGGGTCACGCCCGCTATGCTTGCCGGAGAGATCGGGCTGGCCCAGCGCTGGATCAGCCGCATCCAGCAACGCGTAGCAGATCGAGACGATAATCCAGCGTCCCCGCGCGCTGCATGATCTGCCATGACCCGGCCGCCTCGAACGCCGCGACGGCCTCCTCGCCGGTCAGCGGGTAATCGGGCGTTTCGCCGAGCCAGTGGACCAGCAGAATGTCCGCAAGGGGCGCGGCCATGTTCTTGACCGCTGCCGCCAGCCGGCCGACGCCCGCCGGATCGAAATAATAAAGCACCTCGGACAAGACGATCAGGTCGAACCGGCCGGTCGGCGAGGTTTCAGGCAACGTTGAGAGCTCGAAGCGCACCGGCAGGCCACGGCATCGTAGCGCCGCACGATCGAGCGCAGCCTGCGCCACGTCGATGCCGAGCAGGTCGTCGCATCGTGCAGCCAGTCGGGCGGTCAGCACGCCGACGGAACAACCGATCTCGATAGCATGGGCGTATCGTGCGCGCGGCAGTGCGGCGAGCGTCGCGCCATATTTCACCGCTTCATACGCGCTGGTCTCCATCCGCCACGGGTCGGGATTGGCCGCGTAGAGCTTGTCGAAATAGCCGGCTTCAAGCGAGCGGGCGGTCATGCGAAGCGCCCTCCATGGGCCAGCAACCAGCGTGCCGCATTATCGCGCGAAGCGTCGAGGAAGGGCTGGCGAAGATAAGTCTCGAGGTCGCGCAGCACGCGGTCGAGCGGATCGGGTGCGACGAAGCTGCCCAGCCCCACATTGCGGCGCGTCGCCTCGATGCAGGTCAGCGCCAGTTCCTCGAAGCCGCCGCGGGCGAGATCGACATAGGCATCGATTCCCGCCGGATCAACGCCACCTTCCGCCCGGCGGGCGGCTTCGCGGACGATCAGCCGCGCGGCTTCATGCGCCGCGCCTGCGCGAGCAAAGCGCGCGCGCAGCACCGGATCGCCACCGCCACGCAGGTTCAGCCTTTCGGCGTGCAGCATCATCATCCTGTCGAGCCCGCCAAGCTGGACCGCGATGACGCGCCATGCGCCACCGGAGAAAATCGGGCTGCGGTAATAATCTCCTGGCTTGCCGATCACGACGGCATCGGGAACGACCAAGCCGGTAAAATCAACCGTCCCCGTCGCGGTGCCGCGCATGCCGGCTGCGCGCCATACGGACAGATCGACACGATCCGGCGTGACCTCGGGCAGCATCATCAGCGGGCCATCCTCGCCAATTTTTGCGGTCACTACCGGCCGGCGGATCGATCCACTGCCGGAACAATGAATCTTGTGGCCCGACAATCGCCAGCCACCATCGATCCGTACCGCGCGCAGACCGTCGCCGCGCTCGGCATTCCATACACCCGACGGTCGACCGGCGGCGACCTCGCTCTCCAGCAGCGGCAGGACCATCGGCGCATAGGTCGCGACCAGCTTTACGGCATTGACGTGCCCTTCGTACAATCGCCCTACGGTCAAGCTGGCGCCGCCTATCGTCGTCAGGGTCTTGCGCAGCGCATTGGTCGAGTCAGCGCTATGCCCAAGGCCGACACCGCCCAGGTCACGCGGCAGACATGCGCGGAGTAAACCGACGGCGGCGAGTTCAGCAATGTCGTCTGCTGGGTAGGCCGCAGCTTCGTCGACCTGACCGGCACGAGCGTAGATAGTAGGCGCTATATCACGAGCGGTCACAGCCACATCGTCTGGCGGAGAGGGAACATCGGCGGCATGTCGAAGATTGCGCATGCATGCCAAACCCTTGCTACGCCGCGCTGTTCCGCCGACTCGATGCGCGGGCGGTGCTTCGCCTGGCCGGTCGCCGCTGCGTCGTGATCGTTGCGCCGCACCCTGATGACGAAACGCTCGGCTGTGGCCTGCT
>CAXTOI010000287.1:0-5074 GCA_964245645.1 uncultured Novosphingobium sp.
CCGATTGACCTGCTTGCCATGGTCGCCGGTCTGGATCGTCACCAGCGTGTTGCCCAGCATTTCCCTGGCATGCGCCTCCACCTCTTCCAGCGACTTGGCCAGCCGCACGCCGCCCTTCGCATCCGCGCCCAGTTCCTTGAACTTGCCCTTGCCGCGCCCACCGGCATGAATCTGCGCCTTGACCACATACAAGGGTCCGGGCAGTTGCTTGGCCCCGGCGATGGCTTCATCCACGCTGAGCGCGGGATAGCCTGCGGGAATGGCGGCGCCGAACTTGGCCAGCAGTTCCTTGCCCTGGTACTCATGGATGTTCATCGGTTATTCCCGTTGTTGGTGCTAAGGCCGGTATCGGTGGTAGAATAGTGATGGTGCACCGCCGCATAGGCCAAGCTCGCGGGCTTTGAAAGTCCCTGTGGTGGGCGCAATGACGTTTTATGAACGGCTGTTAAGAATGATTTGCAAACCGCATGATCGACCGTAACCGTCTCGAAGCCATCGTCCGCGAAGCCGGCCGTATTGCCATGGCCAGCTGGCCCGGCGCCGGCCATGCGCTGGAGGTTTGGGAAAAATCGCCGGGCGATCCCGTGTGCGCCGCCGATCTCGCGGTGAACGCCTACCTGCGCGGCGAACTGGAACAGCTGCTGCCCGCCGCCGGCTGGCTGTCCGAGGAAACCGCCGATGCGCCGCAGCGTCTGGAGGGCGATCTGTTGTGGCTGGGCGATCCGATCGATGGCACCCGCGATTACATCCACGGCCGCGCCGGCTGGGCAGTGTCGGTGGCGCTGGTCAGCGCCGGGCGGCCCCTGCTGGGCTATCTCGATGCCCCGGCGCGCGGCGAATTCTGGCATGCCGAGGCCGGGCATGGCGCCTGGTGCAACGGTCAGGCTCTGGCCGCAAGCAGCCGGTCGGCGCTGCCGGCATCGCGCGTGCCCGCGCGGATGACTGGCCCGGAGGATGCCGATCTGGTGCTGGTTTACCAACCGAACAGCATCGCCCTGCGCATTGCCATGGTTGCGGCCGACGCCGCCGATCTGGTGGCAACTCTGCGCTGGGGGTGGGAATGGGATATCGGCGCCGCCGCACTGATCGCGCGCGAAGCCGGCGCGGCCGTAACCGATGCCTTCGGTCAGCCGCTCAATTACAACAAACGCGATCCGCGTGCCTTTGGCCTGCTGGTGACTGCGCCTGCAATCCACGCCGCCGCAGTTGCAAGGTTGGCGGAGCGGGCAAAGGCGCTGGCAGGATAACGGCAGGCACCCGTTGCGGTTCAGCCTTTTGAAACCTAAAGTCGGCCTGTGACACCCTTTCCCTGGATCGATGTACTGGTAATCGTTGGGCTGGTTTTGCTCAACGCGCTGTTCGCCATGTCCGAAATGGCGATCGTATCGTCGCGCCCGGCCCGGCTGCGGGTGGCGGCTGAGCGCGGTGACAAGGGAGCCAGGGTGGCGCTGCTGCTCGCGTCCGATCCCGGCAAATTCCTGTCCACCGTGCAATCGGGGATCACCCTGATCGGCGTGCTGGCAGGGGCTTTTTCCGGGGTCAGCCTCGGTGGCCCGATCGGCGAGCGGCTCGCACGGCTGGGCGTGCCGGCACATTGGGCGCCCGACATCGGCTTTGCCATCGCCATCATCGCCACCACCTATTTCAACCTGGTGGTCGGCGAACTGGTGCCCAAGCAGATCGCGCTGCGCGTCGCCGAGCCGATCGCCATCGCCGCGGCCCGGCCCATGGCGATCTTCGCCAAAGTCACCGCGCCACTGGTCTGGTTGCTCGATACCTCCTCGGGCGTGCTGCTGCGACTGATCGGCGTGCAAAAGCGCTCCGGCCCGGAAGTGACCGAAGAAGAACTGCACCTGATCTTCCACGAGGCCACCCGCTCCGGCGTGATCGAGGAAGACGAACGCGCGATCATGGCCGGGATCATGCGGCTGGCCGATCGCCCGGTGCGCGAGTTGATGACCCCGCGCACTGAAATCGATTCGATCGACTGCGCCGCCAGCGAAGCGGAAGTACGTGCCCGCATCGCCGAAAGCCCGCATTCGCTGCTGCCGGTGGTCGACGGCGCGCCCGACAAGATCGTCGGCGTGGTCAAGGTACGCGACATTCAGGCGGTGCTGCTCGCTGGACGCGCGCTGCGCCTCGCCGATCTGATGAAAAAGGCCGAGATCATCCCCGATCAGCTCGACGCGCTCGATTCGCTGCGCATGCTGCAGCTATCCGGGGTCGCGATGGCGCTGGTCCACGATGAATACGGCCACCTCGAAGGTATCGTCACCCCCGCCGACCTGCTCGCCGCAATCGTCGGCACCTTCGCCAGCCACCAGGATGAAGGCGACGCGCCCATGGTCGTGGCCCGCGAGGACGGCACGCTGCTGATCGCCGGCGCGCTGCCCGCCGACGCGCTAGCCGACACGCTCGCGCTCGATTTGCCGGAAAGCCGCGATTACGCGACGGCGGCGGGGTATGTGCTGTCGGTGATGAAGCGGCTGCCGCTCGCGGGGGACTGGTTTGCCGAACAAGGCTGGCGATTCGAAGTGCTGGAGATGGACGGGCGCAAGATCGATCGGCTGCTGGTGGAGCCGGTTGCCGCAGCCAACATCGAGATTGAAGAGAAGGTATAGGTGCGAGGGTTATCACCCTCGCGCTCCCGGTCATTTTCGTCGTGCTATCGCCGGCCGTTGCGCCTTGCCGCGAAGCGACCTTCAAGCCTGCGGCGCTGCAAATCGCACTACGCCAAGCAGCGCACAACGCCGACATTACCGGGGTCTGGGGCAATGGGCCCCGAAAACCTTAACCTATCTCAACTCTTGAAATCCCGCTGTCCCTTCCACATCTGCACCCCGACAAACGCCTGACGGAGAACCACCTGCCATGACCGCCGACACCATCGCCGAGCCTGAAACCGCCGCCCCGCAGACGCATGTGTTCGAGGCCGACGTGGCCAAGCTGCTGCAATTGATGGTGCATTCGGTCTATTCGGACAAGGACGTGTTCCTGCGCGAATTGATTTCGAACGCAGCCGACGCTTGTGAAAAGCTGCGCTATGAGGCGATCGCGGAACCGGCGCTGCTGGGTGACGATCCCCAGGCGCGGATCACGATCACGCTGGACCCTGATAACCGCCGGATCACGTTGGAAGACAACGGCATCGGCATGACGGCAGCCGAAATGGGCGAGACGCTGGGGACGATCGCGCGGTCGGGAACGCGGGCGTTCATGGATCGGCTGACCGCGTCAAGTTCGGGCGCCAAGGCGAGCGACGATACGCAGCTGATCGGGCAGTTCGGCGTGGGCTTCTACTCGGCGTTCATGGTGGCGGACAAGGTCGAGGTGACGTCGCGCCGGGCCGGCAGCGATGCGGCGGCGATCTGGTCTTCGGATGGCCAGGGGACATATACGCTGGCGCCGATCGATACCGCCGAGGCGCCATCGCGAGGAACGCGCATCGTGCTGCATTTGATGGCGGATGCGGAAGACTATGCGCAGGCGCATACCGTCCGGCGCATCGTCAAGGCGCAGTCGGGTCATGTCCCGGTGCCGATCGAGCTGAAGGAGAAGCCGGACGCGGAAACCAGCGAAATCGCCGATGGCAGCGCGCTGTGGACCCGGCCGAAGTCCGAGATCACCACGGAGGAATATGCTGATTTCTATCGCAGCGTCGCGGGGCAATTCGACGCGCCGGCGCTGACGCTGCATTACCGTGCCGAGGGACGGTACGAGTATAACGTCCTGGCCTTCGTGCCCGAAACGCGGCCGTTCGATCTGTTCGATCCCGATCGCAAGGGGCGGATGAAGCTGTATGTCCGGCGGGTGTTCATCACCGACGATGCGCAGCTGCTGCCGCGCTATCTGCGCTTCGTGCGCGGGCTGGTTGATTCGGCCGATCTGCCGCTCAACATGTCGCGCGAGATGATCCAGGACAGCCCGATCCTGACCACGATCCAGAAGGGGCTGACCGGCAAGATCCTGGGCGAGCTGGAAAAGACCGCGCGCGACGATGCGCCCGCCTATGCCAAGATCTGGGAGGCATTCGGCGCGGTCATCAAGGAAGGGCTGTACGAGGATTTCGAGCGGCGCGAGGCGCTGCTCGGTCTGGCCCGCTTCAAGACCACCACCAGCGTTGTTGCAGGCAATGGAGGCGAATGGCGGTCGCTGGCCGATTACGTCGCGTCGATGCGCGAAAACCAGACCGCGATCTATTACGCGGTCGGCACCGATCTCGATCGCATCGCCGGTTCACCCCAGATCGAAGGTTTCCGCGCGCGGGGGATCGAAGTGCTGCTGCTGCCCGACCAGGTGGACAGTTTCTGGGTCACCGGTGGGCTGGACCTCGATGGCAAGCCGTTCAAGTCGGTGACGCAAGGGGCTGCCGATCTGAGCCTGATCCCGCCGGCCGAGGGTGCCGAGCCGGCAAAGCCCGAGGCCAGTCCCGAGGTCTCCTCCTTCCTGACCCATATCCAGGACACGTTGGGCGACGCAGTGTCTGAAGTGCGCGTGTCCGACCGCTTGACCGACAGCGCGGTATGCCTGGTGGCTTCTGAAAGCGGGCTGGACAAGCAGCTGGAAAAATTGCTGGCGAGCGCGGGCCAGGCTCCCCCGGCAGCGAAACCGGTGCTGGAGGTCAACGCCGCGCATCGCCAGATCGAGAAGCTGGCCGCGCTGGGCGCCGATGACGTATTGCGCGCCGATGCACCCTATCTGTTGCTGGACGAGGCGCGGATAGCCGATGGTGAACCACCGCTCGATCCGCGTGCTTTTGCCGAGCGGCTAGGCCGGCTGATCCAGCGCGCAGCTGATTGAATATGACGAAAGCGCGCCTTTAACGGGAAGTATTGACGGTTCAAGCCACGCGACGCGCCGTCCGATGTTCCGCAACGACCGCGGCATAATCCGCAAAAAGGCGCTCGAAGTGCTGCTGCATCGTTGCGACGCCACCAAAGGGCCCGCGCGGTGGATCGCGCAACAACCGGATAATAGCATCGGCTGCCGCCAGCGCGTTGCAGGAACGATAGGTGATGCCGGCGCCGCCGCGCGCATGATCGGCAGCGCCGCCGCGATCGGGCACGATCAGGGG
>CAXTOI010000288.1:0-5066 GCA_964245645.1 uncultured Novosphingobium sp.
CTCCCCCAGAGGGGGAGGATCAAAGCACAAAACCGCATCGGCGACGGGCAATCCGCACCCTCGGCCTGGTACTGGCCATGTCGGCGGCCGGACCGCTGGCGGCCCAATCCGACACCACCGATCCCCGCCTCAAGGACTTGATCCCCGACGCCGCGGTCGCCGATCCCCAGACCTGGGTACGCGCTGCTCCCCCCGCCGGGCCTGCACCAGCCGCCAGCAGCGAACTCAAACCGGATTCGCCGATGACCGACTTGCCCGGCGAGACCGTGGCGTGGCCCGCCATCGAACTGGCGCTGCCGCCGCCGATGTCGCTCGATCCCGAACCCGGTATCGCCAGCCTGTTGCCCCCGGCCGCGGGTGTGCCGCTGCCCGATACCGTCCAACTGGCAGCATCGTCGGCCACAAAGGATCAGCGATCCCCCGCGCCCGACCTGCGCGACGCCTTTTCCGGCGGCCGGCTGACGCTGGATTATGCCGTCGAAGCTGCGGCCTTTCCCGAACGCGTCGCGCTTGAAAAACGATTTCGCGCGCTGTCGGCGGTCGCCACCCTGCCGGCAAAGGACGTCAGCAATCTCGGGCAATTGGCGGTTCGCGCGGCCTCCGACCGCGATCTGCTGCTGCGCCTGCTGCGCACCTATGGCTATTACGACGGCGAAGTCATCCAGACGGTCAGCAGATTGGCCCCGGCAGCGGGCAACGGCAGCAGTGGCGGAGCAATCCCGGTCCGGGTCAGCTTCGAGATCGTACCGGGCCCCCGCTACAGCTTCGGCGCCATCGAGCTGGGCGATTTGCCGCAGACCGCTGCCGATTATCCGGCGCTGCGCAAGAGCCTGGGGATCGCATCCGGCGATCCGCTGCACGCCGATGCCATCGTGTCCGGCCGAGCCGCCCTCGACGCTGCGCTGGGGCAAAATGGCTACCCCTTCGCGAAGATCGCAGACCCATCGCTGCTGGTCGATCATCGGCGCGAGGCGGGCGATCTGACCCTGCCGGTCACCCCCGGCGGCAAATATCGCTTTGCCGGCATCACCAGCACCATGCCCGATTTCCTGTCTGCCCGGCATCTGGCCAAGATCGCCCGGTTCAAGCCCGGCCAGACCTGGCAGCGCAGCAAGGTCGAGGATCTGCGCCAGGCGATTCTGGCCACCGGACTGGTCGCCAGCGTCACCGTCACCCCGCAGGAGGTCAAAGCCCCCAGCTCCGATCAGCCCGGCGACGCCATGCTCGACGTAGCCCTGGCCAAGGCGAAGCAGCGCACGGTTTCCGCCGCGATCGGCTATGACACCGCCGAGGGCTTCCGCCTGGAAACCACCTGGGAAAACCGCAATCTGTTTCCGCCCGAGGGCCTGCTGCGGCTGCGCGCGATTGCCGGCACCCAGGAGCAACTGGCCGGCGTGACCTTTCGCCGCAATAATTTTGCCGGCCGCGACCGCGTGCTGACCTTCGACATCTACGCGCAAAACGCCGATCTCACCGCCTATGCCGCGCGCAAGCTCGACCTGCTGGCGACCTACGAACGGCTGACGACGCTGATTTTCCAGAAACCCTTCGTATGGTCGGTCGGGGTGGAGGCGGTGGCGTCAGCCGAGCGCGAAGGCGAGCCCAACGGCACCGCGCTCGGCAACAGCGACTCGTCGGTCATCAATTATGCCATTCCCCGCACCAATTACCTGACCGCTGCCTTGCCGCTGCGCGTCGCTTTCGACGGCAGCGACAATCTGCTCGACCCGCGGCATGGCTGGCGCGTAGCGCTGCGTGTCTCGCCCGAAGTGGCGCTGGCGCGGGGCAAGACATCGCCTTACGTCATCAGCCAGTTCGACCTGAGCGGCTATCAACCGGTCGCGGCGGGCACGGTGCTGGCCGAACGTGTGCGACTGGGCGCGATCTTAGGCACCGATCTGGAAGACATTGCCCCCTCGCGGAGGTTCTACGCCGGTGGCGGCGCCTCGATCCGCGGCTTCGGCTACGAACTGGTCGGGCCGATCAACCGCAATGCGCAACTGACCGGAGGCCGGTCGCTGTATGAATTCTCGGCCGAGGCGCGATTGCACACCGGGCTGTTCCACGGAGCGATGTCATTCGTGCCGTTCTTCGATGCCGGCGGCGTCGGCACCGGGCAGACGCCGGACTTCCACGATATGCGCTACGGGGCCGGGCTGGGGGTGCGCTACAACACCGGCTTCGGCCCGCTGCGCATCGATGTCGGCGCACCGCTCGATCGCCGCCCGGGAGAAAACCGCGTCGGCGTCTATATCGCGCTGGGCCAGGCGTTCTGATGCCGGACCTGCCAAAGGAAGAACCCGCACCATCGACCGAAACCGGGCCGCAGGCGCATGCCGGGGCGAGCGGCCGCTGGCGACGCGCGCTGATCAAATATCTGCTGCTCCTGCCGCTGGGGGTGATCGCGATGCTGGCGATGGCGGCAGGCATCCTCGACACCGCGATCGGCCACCGCCTGCTGGTCGATGTGCTGGCCGACACCGAAATGGCCGATGGCATGCGCGTGCAGATCGGCCGCATCGACGGCTCGATCTACGGCCGCGCCACGCTGGAAGACGTGGTGCTGGTCGATCTGCACGGAGCCTTCCTCAAAGCGCCGGTGACCACGCTCGACTGGCGGCCCTTCGCCTGGTTCGCCTCGGGCCTCGACATTCACGAGTTGACGCTGCGCCGCGGGCAATTGCTGCGCCTGCCCGTGCTGCGTCCCGGCGATCCCGATACGCCGCTGTTGCCCGATTTCGACATCCGCATCGACCGACTGGCGATCGAGCGGCTGACGGTGGCGAAGGCAGTGTTGACTTCGAACCAGGAACCGCTCGCCGGGAGAACGCCGGCGCCTCCCGAAGAACGCCGGGTCGATCTGCACGCCAGCGTCGATATCCGCAAAGACCTGGCGCGGGTGTCCGCGCAGGGCCGGCTGGGCGGCGGCGACCGGCTGGTGGCGCTGCTCGATGCCGATCGCGCGCAAAACCGCTTCGTGCTGGCGCTTGATTACGTCGCGCTGAAAGGCGGTCTGCTCGCGGGCTTGACCGGGATGCATGTCGACCGCACCGCGCGGATAAACGGCAATGGCAGCTGGACCGCATGGCACGGCGAGGCGCGCATCACTCAAGCGAAACAGCCGCTCGCCACGCTGCAACTGGACAATCACGCGGGGCATTTCGCCGCCGCCGGGGAAGCCTGGACCTTTGCCCTGCCGGAGGAAGCGCGGCGGGCAATCGGCGCGCAGGTCGCGGTAAAAGCCGACGGCACGCTGGCCGACAAGGTGCTGACCGGGCGACTGACCGCGCGCAGTCCGCAATTCGATCTGTCGGGGCAGGGCAGGGCCGATCTGGCCGATAACACCCTTAACGATGTGACGCTGGACGTGCGGCTGGCGCAGACCGACCTGTTCGGCCGGGCCAGCCATACCACCGGCACCCATCTGCACGCCCGGCTCGACGGTGCCCTGGCCGCGCTGACGGCCCCCTTCACGCTGACCGCCGATCGTTTCGCCGACCCTAACAACCAGCTCGAGCGCATCGCCGCACGAGGCACTGCCCAGCGCGACGGCCCCCGCTGGCGCGTCCCGCTGGAACTGGCCATCGCCCGTATCATCACCGGGCATGCCAATGTCGATCCGCGCCTGGTAAACATCAAAGGTCGCGGGATGCTGGTGCTGGCGGGCGGGCGGATCAGCGGCAGCGATCTGGCAGTCAGCCTGCCCGGCGCCTCCGCGCGGCTGGCGCTGCAAGGCGATCTGGCCAGCCAGGCCTATACGATCACCGGCCCGGTCCAGGCGCGCGGCTGGCAACTGGCCGATCTGGGCCTCGCCGATGCCAACGCCGCAATGGTGCTGAAGCTTGGGAAAGGCGGCGCCTGGGACCTGGCGGTCAAGCTGACCGGCCGGCTGGCGCGCGTCGATAACGCCACGCTGGCCAAACTCGCCGGGGACCAGCCCGATTTCAACCTGACGCTCAGCGGCGCGCGCGATCGTCCCTTCGGGATCGACCGGGGCAGCCTGACCGCCAGCCTGCTCAACCTGCAATTGACCGGACGCCGTACCGCGGGCGGTGCCACCGCTTATACGGGCAGCGGCCATCAGACGACCTATGGCGCCTTCACCTTTGACGCCGCCGTCGCTGCCGATGGCCCGCGCGGGACGTTCCACTTCACCGACCCGTTCCCCGCTGGCGGATTGCACGACGTGGAAATGAGCGCAGCTCCGATCGCGGGCGGTTTTGCGCTCGCGGTCAAGGGCGGCTCGACCCTGGGGGCTTTCGCCGGACAGCTCGGCCTTTACCTGCCGCCCGATGCGCCCGCCCGCATCGATTTTCACCAGTTTACGGTGTCGCAGACGACCGTAGCGGGGGCCTTGGAGCTGCGTTCCGATGGCGCCGCCGGCAATCTGGCGCTGGCCGGCGGCGGGGTTCAGGGCACGCTGCGGCTCGATCCGAAAAGCGGCGGTGAAGCGGTGGACGTCGCTTTGACCCTGCACGAAGCCCGGTTCGGCGGCGATCGCCCGGTGGTGATCGGCGAAGGCCAGGTCGATGCCCATGGCCTGCTGGCCAGGGACCACAGCTCGCTGACCGGCCACATGGCGGTTGCCGGGCTGGGCATGGGCCAGCTGTTCATCGGCCGGCTGACCGCGGCGACCACATTGACCGACGGCCGCGGCCAGATCCTCGCGACGATCAATGGCCGGCGTGGCAGCCAGTTCGATCTGCAGATCCATGGCGATATCGCGCCGGAAAAGCTGACGCTGTTTGCCGGCGGCCATTTCGGCGGCGCGCCGATCGCCATGCCGCGCCGGGCCGTGCTGAACAGAGCCGCCGGCGACTGGCATCTTGCCCCGGTCGAACTTGATTATGCCGGTGGCAAGGCGATCGCCGCGGGCGTGATCGGCAACGATATCACATCGCTCGATCTGGCGCTGGCCGACATGCCGCTCTCGATCAGCGATGTGGTCTTCGCCAATCTCGGGCTGGGCGGCAGCGCCTCGGGGCTGTTCCGCTACGAGCACAAGCGCGAGCAATTGCCGGTCGGCGAAGCGCAGCTGATGCTCAAGGGGCTGACCCGCTCCGGGC
>CAXTOI010000289.1:0-5059 GCA_964245645.1 uncultured Novosphingobium sp.
ACCCACAGCAGGTCGAAGGCATGGAAATCGAGCTGCTGGCCGGGCTGCTGCTCGCCATGCCCGCGTTTCAATACCGACTGCAGCGCCGAAAAGCTGGGATTGCCGTCAGGCCCGGGCGCGGTGATTTCGGCATCGATCAGGCACGGCGGCAAATCGAGCGTGGCCAGCGCCTGTACCAGGGTAGTGAATTTTTCGGTCCAGTCGAGCCCGTTGCGGGTGAACACCTGCACTTTGCTGCCCGCAGCGGCGATCACCGCGCGATAGCCGTCGAACTTGATTTCGTGCATCCAGCCGTTGCCGGAGGGTACGGCATCGACCAGCGTGGCCAGCTGCGGCGGTTCGAATTTCGGCAGCGTGGCTTTTGTTCTGGTGCGCGGCGCGGGCTTTGCGGCTTGTTTATTGTGCTGCGCGGCCTTGGTCATTTCCTGCGAGAAGGCATCACCTTTCTTCCCCGCCAGCGCATGCGTACCTTGCGGATCGGCGGCTATTTCGGCCATGCTGCGCCCGGTCAGCACGCTGGTCAGGCAGCGTTCGGTAAGATCGTCGGGGCCGCCTTCGTGGCCATCGGCAACCTTGCGCAACAGCCAGTTCTCGCGCTTCTCGCCGGGGCGCGGTTTCAGCCGGATCAGGATCCACTCGCCCTGCATGCGTTCGCCCTGCAGGGTGAAATGGAGGTGGCCCTGGTTGATGTTGTCGGCGCTCTTGCCGGGCATGGGCGCCCAGGTTCCGCGATCCCATAGCATCACCGTGCCGCCGCCGTACTCGCCCTTGGGGATGGTGCCTTCGAAGTCGGCGTAAGACAGAGGATGGTCTTCGGTGCGGACCGCCAGCCGCTTGAGGTCGGGGTCGGACGATGGCCCTTTGGTGACCGCCCAGCTTTTCATCACCCCGCCGGCTTCGATCCGAAAGTCCCAATGCAGGCGGGTAGCGTCATGTTTCTGGACGATGAAGCGATTGCCCCCGCTTGCACCGGTCGGCGGGGCGGGGGCAGGCTCCGGTGTGCGGGCAAAGTCTCGCTTCGCCTTGTAGCTGGCGAGCGGATCGGCCGGGTCAGTTGCCATGGTGCCTCCATTGCGCGTTCTCTGGGGCGCAATGGTTACAACGGCTCAATCAAGGTTTTGTGCCATTCGCCGGCGGAGGCTCCCGACGTGGATCGTGGGCAGGGGAACGGACGATCCACGCCGGAACTGGCGAAAGGTTTTGAGTGGTTACTTATATCCCGCCCGTCGCCCCTGAGCTTGTCCTTCTCTTCGTGCAGTCGAGTACCCTTCGAGAAGCTCAGGGCAGACGGAAGTGGGATTTACGGCATCAGTACCGTGTCGATGACGTGGATCACGCCGTTAGACTGGATGACATCGGCAATGGTGATCTGCGCCTTGTTGCCCTGGGCATCCTGCAACCACCAGCCGCTCATATCCTTCCACGCGGTCAGCTGTTCGCCTTGGACTGTGGTCAGCATCGCCTTGCCGCCATTGGCCTTGGCCATCATAGCCAGCTTCTTGGCGGTCAGCGCACCGGGTACGACGTGATAAGTCAGGATCTTGACCAGCTGGTCCTTGTTCTCGGGCTTCAGCAAGGTGTCGACGGTGCCGGCGGGCAGCTTGGCAAAGGCTTCATTGGTCGGCGCGAACACGGTGAACGGACCGGCGCCCTTCAACGTATCGACCAGGCCGGCGGCCTTGACTGCGGCCACCAGCGTCGTGTGGTCGCTGGAATTCATGGCATTATCGATGATGTCCTTGGTCGGGTACATCGCGGCGCCGCCGACCATCGGATCTGCGGCATAGGCCATTTCTGCAAGTGCAAGCTGACTGCCCGATACCATCAGGGTGGCGGCTACGGCGAGCAGCGCCCGTCTATTGGGAATGAAACGCATGGCTTGGTCCTCTCAATGGACACGCCAGTTCGTGGGCGTGTGACCATGATACGTACCAACCCCTGAATAAGTTCAATTGCGGGCGAAATGAAAACCGGCCGCTTAATCAAGCCACCATGGCGATGGCTTCTTCCAGTTTGAGCTCGATAGGCAACTCGGGCGCCTGATACATCGTGAGGTCCAGTTCCCAACGGGTAGCGCCATCGGCCTGCGTGCTAACCTGGGTAAAGCCGAGCTTGTCGAAATGGTGTTCGACCAGGCTGTTCTTCGCCGTCGGCAGATAATGGCCGATCAGCCACCGGGCGCCTTCGGCTTGCGCGGCCTGAGCGACGATTGCCAGCACCGCCTCCTCGACCCGGCGGCCGAGCACGCGGCAGCTCATCAGCCAGGTATCGCACTCCCAGGTCTCTCCGGCCTTGTTGAAGATGATCACCGAGATCATGCCGTTGTCGCCGAACTTGTCGGCCAGCCGTACCTGCAGCGTGAATTTGGCGGCATCGGCGGCGAAGCGGCCGATCTGCTCTTCGCTGTAGCGGTGCGTGGTCAGGTTGAACTGGTTCGACTTGTTAGTGAGTTGCGAGATGCGGGCCCGGCCCTGCGCATCGAACGGCAGCGCGGTCATCACCATCTCGAGCGAGGCCAGATAATCGGCCAGGTTCGTGACCACCGCGGCGACGCTTTGCCGCGCGGCGTTGGCGCTGTAGTACTCGGCGCGCTGGCGGTCCTCGTCGCCGAAAGATACCGCTTCGAAATAGCCGGCGCGGGCCAGCAGGCCGGGATAAAGCGATGCGTCGTCACCGACTTCGGGAACGGCAACCTCGGGCAGTTCGGCTCGGATGATCGCACGTTCGGCCGGGTTGTCGTCAAGGAATACCAGCGCATCGGTGCCGATGTTCAGCACACGGGCTATTTCACGCAAATTGGTCGCCTTGTCGGTCCAGTTGGCCACGAAGGCGGCGATATGTTCTTCGCGCAGCAGCATGTCCTTGTGCTCGCGGAACGGCAGCCGGGCATTGGCATCGTCGTTCTTCGAGCAGACCGCCAGGATCACGCCGCGCTGGCGCAGGTCGAAGGCGAGCGACTGGATCGCCAGATGCGCTTCGCCCGCGGCATTACCCTGGCCGATGTGGATGCCTTCGAGCCCGTCATCGCCGATGATGCCGCCCCATACGGTGTTGTCGAGATCGAGCACCAGGCATTTGCGCGCCTTGCCCTTGGCCGCACCGAGCACGCGGCAGATATGATCGGCATATAGCGGCACCGCGTCGAGCGCCATCGGCACCTTGGCGCTGTGCCAGCCGCGCGGATCGTGCCAGTTCGACAAGCCGAAATCAGCGGCGGCAAAGGCGATGTCGATCAGCAGATCGCCGGGCTGCACCACTTCTTCGGCCAAGCGGCGGTTGAACGCGTCAATCATCGCGCGCTGCGAACCGGCGACGCGGGCATCGTAGCTGCCGAACAGCGGCTGCGCCGGCAGCGGGATCGTCTGGACCACCACCGTCGCGCCGATCGTTTCGCGCACCCCGGCATACAGCATCGCGCATTGGTCGATGGCATTCTGGACCGCGGCCTCCGCGCCGGCGGGGGCGAGCTGCACATTGGCCAGGCCAAGCATGGCCGCGTCGAGACAGACCAGCACCGCATCGACCCCCGCGCGCCCGATCGCCGAGCCCGGATCGAGCACCGATTGCAGCACCTGGCCGTAGTCGGCGCGCACCAGATCGATCAGCAGCCCGTGGCGCACGCCGGTCGCGACCAGCGCCGGGGCGAGATAATCGAGCGTGTGCGAGCCGACCAGTCCGAGCCTGAGCGGGGTCAGCCCGGCCCTCGCCGCGTTTGCCGCCACGGCAGGCACGATCCGGGCGAATTGGCTCAGCTGATCGATGGTCATCGCCGTGGCCGCCAGTTGGCGCAGTTCGCGCAGGTCGAGGTCTGCGGCCGATCCCAGCGCTTTTACCCGACGGCGAAAATCGACCGGCGATGGCAACAGCCACGGCAGTGCGCCTGCATCGGTCATGTTAGGCCGCCGTCTTGGCTTGGACGGCGGTGACCAAATCACCGACATTCTTGAACGACTCGATCTCGGCCGGCGTGAACCGTACCGCAAAGGCGCGCTCGGTCGCCACGACGAAACGGATGTGGCTGAGCGAGTCCCATTCCATGACATCGTTTGCAGTCAGCGTATCGGCATAGACCAGGTCGTCAGTGTCGAAGACATCCTCCATCAGGGGAACCAAACGGGCGATCACGTCTTCACGTTTCACATGAAATTCCTTCCGTAAGTTACCGAAACAGAGTATTAACAATTATGGTTAATGCAACTCGAATCCGGCGGAGCAAGCAAAATTAGCAATTCAGGGCTGATCGCCACGGTACCGCATACCGCGCCGACTCGATGGCAGTTAGAGGCGAGTCGGGTAGGCCCGATCCTGCTTGTCGCGTTCCTGACGCTGGCCGCATTCATGACGGCAGGCATCGGCCTGGCGCGAATCACCTTCAAGCAGACCACCAAAGCGACCGAGAAATGCCTGGTGTCGAACGACTTTCGCACCGGCGTGCGCGGCGTCCCGAGCAGTTTCTGCCGCGAGAAGACCTATGAGACCGCGCCGGTCGATTATCGCTTCAACGACTGCGGTTTTCGCACGCCGCAGCCTTGTGCACCGGCGGCTTCGGGCGTTTACCGGATCGTCATCATCGGGTCCTCGTTCAATTATGGGATGCGCGTCGCTCAGCCGGATACCTTTGCCGCCCAGCTCGCGCCGATGCTGTCGGGCCAGACGAAACATCGTGTCGATATCTTCAATGAAGCGATGATCGCCGGCTTCCCCCAGGCATGGGCATTGCGCCCGGACTGGCCGCTGCGGCCGCACCCCAGCCTGATTCTATGGCCGCTGACCCCGATGGATATCCGCAACCCGTTCCTGCTGCCCGATTTCCCGCCGAAGCCCCGGATCAAGGCAGCACCCCCACCCTCGGCAGCTTTCACCATCCATGGCTGGTCGTGGGCGCGGTTCATGGTGCGGCTGGCGGATTCGCAGATGGTGTTCGCGCTGGTTCTCAGCGAGCGTCTTGAAGCCGCTACCCGCGATGTCACGGAAGTGGGCGAAGAGATCGGCGCCGCCCGCGTCTTGCGCGATGAAGCCGAAGCCCTTGCTTTCGTTGAACCACTTCACGGTACCGGTC
>CAXTOI010000290.1:0-5051 GCA_964245645.1 uncultured Novosphingobium sp.
CGCGGCGGTCGCAATCGTGGCGAAGCGAGCAGCCGCGAATCGGCCGAGGAAGGCGTGGCGGAACCAGACGGACCGGATCAAGACCAGTCCGAGTCCGAGCCCGCGCCCGCGCCGGAACCGATCGCCGCGGATATTGCGGAAACGCCGCCGTTAGCAGAGGCCGAAACCGCCGATGCCCCGGCTCCGAAGAAGCGGGGCCGCCGCAAGCAGGCCGATGCGCCAGCCGAGACGCTCGAGGACGCGCCTGTCGCGGCGGCTGCAGCCGAGGTCGAAACCGCTGCGGAGAAGCCCAAGCGCGCCCGTCGCAAGAAAGCCGAGACCAGCGAACAGCCCGAGGCTGTTGTCGATGCTCCGGCCCCAGCCAAGCGCGCGCGCCGCAAGAAAGCCGATGTGGCGCCCAACGCCGAGGTCGGCACTGAAGAGGTCGAGCCGATCGCCAACGAACCGCCGACACCGCGCCCCGCCGCCGATCTGGAAACCGGAACCGATCGGTCAGCCGCAAACTCCGACGACCCC
Source organism: uncultured Novosphingobium sp. (assembly GCA_964245645.1). Classification (GTDB taxonomy): domain Bacteria; phylum Pseudomonadota; class Alphaproteobacteria; order Sphingomonadales; family Sphingomonadaceae; genus Novosphingobium. Next base: position 517 of record CAXTOI010000290.1, read on the forward strand.
ACCGAAGAACCACGCCGCGGCTGGTGGCAGCGGACCTTCGGCGCCTGAGCGATCGAGAATTGCCTGAATTGTCTACTGCGATCCGGAACCCGCTTTCTGCCGTGCAAGATTGGCTCCAAAGAAGCGGGACCGGGTTCCTTCTCAGTCTTCCAGCACGTCGTGAAACCGGCTGTAATCGATCGTGCGCATGCCGTCGGGCGCGGTGGTGATGATGTCGGCGAAGCGTGCATCGCGGGTGACATCGCCGGGGACATAGGCCCAGCGGTCATGGATGACCTGGCCGCTGACCTCATCGACGCCCGAGACGATGACGGCGATTTCCTGCCCTCTCACCGCATCGCCGCCGTCGAGCCAACTGCGGATCGGGCTGTCCGCGGTGAGGGCGTGCATGATCGTCCAGGTCAGCGCGAACACCGGGTTGCTGTCGCGTACCAGCGGCAGGTCGATGAACCGCCGCATCCGCACGCCGCCGACAGTGCTGTCGACCAGCAGCGTCAGCTTCGCCTGCGCCGAATAGACGACGTTATGGCGCTGGTTGGCGGCGCGCAGCATCAGGGTCGGCACGCCATCGACATTGCGAATCACCGCGGTGCGACTGAACAGAAACCGCGCCGTCGGCCGTGAAAACCGGGCAAAGGCAATCCCGGTCGACAGCGCGAAATAGATCAGCCCCAGCGTGATTTCGACCACCACGACGGCATTGGTGAACAGCGACACCGGATAGATATTGCCATAGCCGATCGTCGCCACGGTATGCACGCTGAAGAAGAAGTCGCGCCAGAACAGCGGCATTTCGAGCGGATCGTGCGCGACCGCCAGCCCGGCCTGGTCGATCCGGTAAAGCCCGGCAAACACCAGATTGAAGCCGAGGAACAGGCCGACGAACAACACCCCCAGCAGCGTCCAGCTCATCCCCATCAGGCGATGATAGATGTCGAGCGAAAATCGCCGCTCCAGCCCGATCGCGCGCACTTTCAGATCGCCACTGCGCAGCGCCAGCCGGATCGGCGACGGGACGGGTTCGGGGCGTTCTTCGGGGAGCATATCGGCCATCGCGGCAGGGTAACCGCCTGCGCCGGTCGGCGGCAAGAGCTAAGAAAACAGGCACCGGCCGGTCCCGGCTCTTGCCCCCGGCGGTTGAATCGCTAGATGGGATATCGCATCACGCATTCCATCAGGATCAGGCAAAGCCCATGGCCGATTTCTTCCCCAACGCCATCAGCAGGATCACCGGCAAGGGCCGCGTCCACAAGGCTGTGGGTGCCACCAAGGTGAAAAAATTCACTGTGTACCGCTACGATCCCGATAGCGGCGAAAACCCGCGCTACGATAAGTTCGAGATCGATCTCGATCAATGCGGACCGATGGTACTCGATGCGCTGATCAAGATGAAGACCGACCAGGACGCGACGCTGACCTTCCGCCGCTCGTGCCGCGAGGGCATCTGCGGCTCCTGCGCGATGAACATCAACGGGCGCAACGGCCTCGCCTGCACCATGGCGATCGACGATATCAAGGGCGATGTCCGCATCACCCCCTTGCCGCATATGGAAGTGATCAAGGACCTCGTCCCCGATTTCACTCACTTCTATGCGCAATATGCCTCGATTCGGCCCTGGCTGCAGACCGTCTCGACCACGCCCTCGGGCAAGGAACGGCTGCAATCGCCCGAACAGCGCGAAAAGCTCGACGGGTTGTACGAATGCATCCTGTGCGCCTGCTGCTCGACCTCGTGCCCCAGCTACTGGTGGAACTCGGACAAGTTCCTTGGCCCCGCGATCCTGCTTCAGGCCTACCGCTGGCTGGCCGACAGCCGCGATGAAATGACTGGCGAACGGCTTGACGAGCTGGAAGATCCGTTCCGCCTCTATCGCTGCCACACCATCATGAATTGCGCCAATGTCTGCCCCAAGGGCCTGTCCCCCGCCCGCGCCATTGCCGAAATCAAGAAGATGCAGGTGGAGCGCGCGGTCTGACCGACGCGGTTCCTGCCTATTTCCTGTGCGAGCCTCATCCCGATCATCCCGGGTGGAATCGGTATGATGTGTCGGATGCCGGGCGCTACAACCGCGCGGTGCTGGGTGAGTTGCTCATTCGGGCGGAGGGCGCCAGCCACTGCCGCACCCGGCTGATCCCGCGCGAACATCATTGCAATATGGCGGGGCGGATTCATGGCGGATTGACGCTGGGGCTGATCGATGTCGCGATGTTTGCCGCGATATACCTGCTGCTCGGCACCCCGGTCGATAGCGCAGTGACGCTGGATCTGCAGAACCAGTTCATCGGCGCGGGCGATCCGCGGCGCCCGCTGGATGCCGTGGTCGAAGTGCTGCGCGAAACCCGGCGCCTGTGCTTCCTGCGGGGGCTGGTGATACAGGAAGACGATCTGGTTGCCTCGTTCACGGGGACGATACGCAAACCGGGCCAAACCGCAGGTCAAATCAAGGCAGACCAAATCAAGGAAGGCCAAATCAAGGCAGGCAGGCCCGCGTGACCAACCTCATCGCGCGCTATGACGCGCTGGTGGCCGGAGGCGAGCTACGGCCCGACGCCGAACAGGCCGCCGCTGCCCGCCGCCTCGCGGCTTTGCAGGCCGCGCTCGAAGCTCCCCATGCCGGCACCGGCCTGATCGGCCGGCTGTTCGGGCGCAAGGCGGCGGTGCGCCCGCGCGGCATCTACATGTGGGGCGGCGTCGGGCGCGGCAAATCGATGCTGATGGACCTGTTCCACGACACGCTGGCGATCCCCGAAAAGCGTCGCAGCCATTTCCACGCCTTCATGATCGAGGTCCACGCGCGCCTGCGCGAAGCGCGCAAGAGCGAATCCGGCGACCCGATCCCGCCCGTCGCCATGGCGATTGCGGAAAACCTGCGTGTGCTCGCCTTCGACGAGATGGTGGTCAACAATTCCGCCGATGCGATGATCATGAGCCGGCTGTTCACCGCGCTGATCCAGGACCATGACGTGACCATCGTCACCACCTCCAACCGCGCGCCCGACCAGTTGTACAAGGACGGCCTCAATCGCGAGCATTTCCTGCCGTTCATCGCGCTGATCGAACGCGACCTCGACGTGCTGCCTCTCAACGGGCCGGCCGATTACCGGCTGCACCGGCTCGGCGGCCTCGACACCTGGCACACGCCGCTCGGTGACGCCGCCACTGCCCAGGTGCGCGAGGCGTTCTTCCGGCTTACCGACTACAGCCCCGAAGACGCCGCCAACGTTCCCGCCACCGATTTAAACATCGGCGGCCGCAGGCTGCATGTACCCAAAAGCCTGAAGGGCGTCGCCGTCTTCAGCTTCAAGCGCCTGTGCGGCGAAGCGCGCGGCGCGCCCGACTACATCGCCATTGCTCACGCCTATCATACGGTCATTCTGGTCGGCATCCCCCGCATGGGGCCCGACAACCGCAACGAAGCCGCGCGGTTCGTCACGCTGATTGACACCCTTTACGAGAACAAGGTCAAGCTGTTCGCCACCGCCGACGCCGAACCCGAGGCGCTATACCAGGCCGGCGATGGTCGCTTCGAGTTCGAGCGCACGGTCAGCCGGCTGATCGAGATGCAAAGCCGCGATTATCTGGCGCTGGGGCACGGCGAAGATTGAGTGGAGCAAACGTAAAGCTCCGCGACGACGCATCGCCGCGGAGCTTTACAGTTTACAGCAGATTATTTTGCGGCGATGGCTTTCGGCCGTTCGCCGTTGCGCGCGCTCAAGATATCGTTCGGCATGTAAAAGTCGACCGGCATGCCGCCCATGGTGCCGGTGACGTGACCTGCGAGCACGCGAAGCGAGAAACTGGTGCCGTCGTCTATTGCGCCATCGACCAATACGGCGCCATTCGACTTGTTCACCAAGTTGTATTCGTAATGCACTCCGTCGCGCTCGAAGGTAGAGGCGTTGGCCGGCATGGCGCCGAACGCGGCGACAAGCGAGAGAGAGAGTGTGGTTAAAACGAGGCGCATGTTATTCTCCAGGAAGCAAAAAGGAAGTCCTCCAATTGGTTTCTGTTCTCGCCTTGCTTATCCTTGCTGCACTGCAACAACGCAACTGCACAATGCGCCGAAACGGTTGTGTTTTCTGCAATCGCCCGCTGCCTGACGGTCAAAGTCAGACGAATCCGGGCGACTTTGTATTGCTAAGGAACTTCTGATCAAGGCGGAGCTTCACCAAGATAAAACCCCCCGTCACACAGCCGTCGCCCCGGGCTTGAGCTTCATTCTTTGCCTGTCGGGTGCAGAAAGGCAGCCTTGGTCCGGCTCAAGGCCGGGCTGACGGGAATATTTTAGGCACCCTCTGATCGATAACGCACTTATCAGAGCTTCCCTGATTAGGCAGGGAAAAATCGCGCTCTAGCCGCATGGACCAGTGCGTCGTGCCTACGGCCAGATGGACGCGCAGGGCATACGCGTGCTGCAGGTTTACCACCGTTTTGGCGATTTTTACTGGCGTTATGATACTGCCTCTCCTGGAACCTCGACTTTAGGGTCCGGACCCAATAATGGGCTTTTCCTGGCCGCAGGAACGTGATTCAC
>CAXTOI010000291.1:0-5039 GCA_964245645.1 uncultured Novosphingobium sp.
ATGTAAAGCCTCGTCCAGCGTCAGGCGGCGAATTGGCGTGGCGGGCGGAAATGCCGATCGCAGCCGCGAGGGAAACGCCGCAGACAGCACCACGAAATGGCCGCGATCGTCGCGGCTGCGGATCAGCCGCCCGAAGGCCTGCGCCAGCCGGGCGCGAATGATGCGGTCGTCATAGGCCTGCCCCCCGGCTGGATGCGCCATGCGCCGGGCGCGGTGCAGGATCGATGGTTTGGGCCACGGCACCTGTTCCATCACCACCAGCCGCAGCGAATGGCCCGGCACATCGACCCCGTCGCGCAAGGCGTCGGTGCCCAGCAAGGATGCGCGCGGATCGTCGCGGAAGATATCGACCAGCGTGCCGGTGTCGATCGGATCGACATGCTGGGCGTACAGCGGCAGGCCTTCGCGCGCCATGCGGTCCGCTATACGCCCATGCACCGCGCGCAGCCGCCGCACGGCGGTGAACAGCCCCAGCGTCCCGCCACCGGAAGCTTCGATCAGCCGGGCGTAAGCGCCTGCCAGCGCGGGAATGTCGCCGCGGGGAATATCGGTGACGATCAGCACTTCGGCTTGGCGCTCGTAATCGAACGGGCTGTCGAAGGCGGCAAGCCGCGGGACGATGTCGGCATGGCCGGCGCCGCTGCGGGCGATGGCATTGTCCCAACCCGCGCTGTCGTCACTGGTCGGTGGATCGCCATCGCGCAGCGAGGCGCTGGTCAGCATCACCCCGTGCGCCGGTTCCAGCACGGTCGCAGCGAACGGCTGCATCGGATCGAGCCAGCGGCGGTGCAGCCCGACATCGAACTCGCGCCCGTCGGCGCGATCGACCGCCAGCCAGTCGATGAAGCGCGGATCGGCCGCGCCGCCCATCCGCGCCAGCAGGTTCTCCCACGCGGCGAGCAGATCGACGCGCCAGCCCAGCGACGATCGCGCGCCCTCGATTCGCGCCCGGCCGGGGCCATCGAGCCAGTCGGGCGGTTCGCTCAGAAGCGTCTCCAGCCGCACACCGAGCCGGACCAGTGGCTGGCGCAGCGCCGCCAATGCCGCTTGTGCTGCCCCGGTGCGCTCGATGAAATCGCCGTCGAGTTGCGCCGCCTCGGTTTCCAGCCCGTAGCCCGCATCCTGCCCGCCGCTCTCGTCGCGCGCATAAGCCATGCCGCGCACCGCGCCGAGCAATTCCTCGATCGGCCCGAACGGCGCGCCCTCGTGCAGCCGCTGCAGCCAGCCATCGGCCGGCAGGGCTTCGGCAGCGGCGCGCGCGGCGGCGATGGCGCGCTCGCCGGCTTCGTCGTAGCTGGCGACATCGGCCAGCCGTGCCGATAGCCCGCGCCGCCGGCCTTTGGCGCCTTTTTCGGGTCCGATCACCCAGCGCCGCAGCTCGATCGTCTCGGCGCCGGTCAGCGCGGCGGAAAAGGTGGCGTCCGCAGCCTCGAACACATGGTGGCCTTCATCGAAGATGATCCGCGTCGGCCGCGCGCCGACATCGCGGCCTCGGGCGGCATTAACCATCACCAGCGCATGATTGGCGATCACCAGATCGGCCTGTGCGCTGGCCCGCGCCGCGCGTTCGATAAAGCATTTGCGGTAATGCGGGCAGCCGGCATAGACGCATTCGCCGCGCCGGTCGGTCAGCGCGGCCACCCCGCGCTGGCGAAACAGCGTGCCGAGCCAGCCGGGCAGATCGCCACCGATCATGTCGCCGTCCTGGCTGTAGCCGGCCCAGCGTGCGACCAATTGCGCCAGGATCGCCGCACGCCCCGAAAAACCACCCTGCAGTGCATCCTCCAGATTGAGCAGGCACAGATAATTTTCGCGCCCCTTGCGCACCACCACCGGCGGCGAGCCGTCACTCCGCGAACCTGGCCACGCCCGCCCGCTTTCGCGCCGCAATTGCCGTTGCAGCGCCTTGGTAAAGGTCGACACCCACACGGTGCCGCCCGATTTCTCCGCCCACAGCGAGGCTGGTGCAAGATAGCCCAGCGTCTTGCCGGTGCCGGTGCCCGCCTGCGCCAGCAGCATCCGCGCGCGCGCGTCCGACCCGCGCGGGCTGAACACCTGAGCTGCGGCGGCGGCATAAGCGCGTTGGCCAGGCCGCGCCTCCGCGCCGTCGCCGGTCAGACGCGCCAGCCGGTCGATGACTGCCGCCTCGGACAACACGATCTGCGCCGGCTGGGGCCGTTCGGGCGCTTCGCTCCATTCCGGCAGCCGCGCAAACAGCCAGCGTTCGGCGCGTTCGGGCCTGGCGATGCGCGGGATCAGCAGCGGCGCCCACGGCCAGCGCTGGCGGAGCAACGACTGCAGCCCGGTCCAGGCGCCCTCGCGCTCGGCCCAATCCGGCGCGGCGCAATGGTCGAGCAATGCCCCGGCGGCGGCTTGCAACAACGCGGGCACGTCGTCTTCACCAACCGGCTCGGCCAGGTCCAGCACCCGCGCCAGACCATGCGGCGTCGGCACGACGAACCGCGCCGGATGGATAAAGGCGAACAATTCCAGCAAATCCAGCCCCGACAAATCCGGATAGCCCAGCCGGCTGGCGAGCAGCGGCGCGTTCAGCATCAGCATCGGCGTATCCGCCGCCGCCATGATCGCCGCCCCCTTGCCGACCGTCGCCGTGCGTCCCTGCGCGCCGCCGTCACGCAGCCAGCAACCCGCATGGCTGACGTGGATCGCGGCGATAGGCAGAACAGTCATGGCCTCAGTGCATATCGCGGAATTTGCACCGCCGCTAGAACATAAATGGAACGGTATGGCTTCTTCAAGTGTCCATCCCCATCACCTGGGCCTTGTTCCCAAAGCGTCCAAATAGCCCCACCTCGTCGTCTCGAACTTCATCCGGGACCGGGCTATCATCAGTTGGCGCGCGCGCCGGGGGCAGGAGCCATCCGCCAGGCGCGGCATGAGTAAATCAACGCAAGCCAAAAGGCATCAAAGTCTGTATAGGCGCCACACAACCATGCTGCCACCGGAACCCCGGCGGCGCATCGGCTGGCTGATCGTCGGCCCGCCCTGAACCCTCCCCGCTCGACCGCGGCCCTATAGATAGTTGATCTCGATGAATTTTTCCGAACTGCCGTCGGCGCTGGCTGCGGCGCTCACTGACCGCGGCTATGCCGAACCCACGCCTGTACAGGCCGCCGTGCTCGAAGCCGAGGCAATCGGCCGCGATCTGGTGGTCTCCGCTCAGACCGGATCGGGCAAGACTGTGGCTTTCGGCATGGCGATCGCCGCGCAATTGCTCGATGATGCCGGCAAACTGGCGATGGCGCAGAAGCCGCTGGCATTGGCCATCGCGCCGACACGCGAACTGGCGCTCCAGGTCAGCCGCGAATTGAACTGGTTGTACCAAAAGGCCGGCGGCCGCATCGCCACTTGCGTCGGCGGCATGAATGCTTCGGAAGAACGCCGTGCGCTGAGCCGCGGCGCGCATATCGTCGTCGGCACGCCCGGCCGGCTGTGCGATCACCTCGCCCGCGGGGCGCTGGATCTGTCGGAGCTCAAGGCGATCATCCTCGATGAGGCCGACGAAATGCTCGACATGGGCTTCCGCGAGGATCTTGAACAGATCCTCGACGGCACCCCCGAAGCACGCCGCACCTTGTTGTTTTCGGCCACCATGCCGCGCGCGATCGAGGCGCTGGCCCGGCGTTACCAGCACAATGCCTTGCGCATTTCCACGGTCGGCGACGATCGCGGCCATGGCGATATCGCTTATCAGGCGATGACCGTCTCGCCGTCCGAGATCGAGCATGCGGTGGTCAATCTGCTGCGCTTTCACGAGGCGGAAACGGCGATGCTGTTCTGCGCCACGCGCGACAATGTCCGCCATCTCCACGCCACCTTGCAGGAACGCGGCTTCGCCGTGGTTGCGCTGTCGGGCGAGCATTCGCAGACCGAGCGCAACCAGGCGCTGCAGGCCTTGCGCGATCGCCGCGCGCGGGTCTGCGTCGCCACCGATGTTGCCGCGCGTGGCATCGATCTGCCCACGCTGAGTCTCGTCGTCCATGTCGAGATCCCGCGCGACGCGGAAACGCTGCAGCACCGTTCGGGCCGCACTGGGCGCGCGGGCAAGAAGGGCACCGCGGTGCTGATCGTGCCTTATCCGCGCCGCCGCCGCGTGGAGATGATGCTGAAGGGGGCCAAGATCAACGCCGCCTGGATCGAGGTGCCGTCGGCCGAAGCGATCCGCGTCAACGATCGCGAACGGCTGATCGCAGCGATGCTCGCGCCGGTCGAATATGACGAGGAAGATCGCGTGCTGGCGCAGCGACTGCTGGCCGAACGCTCGCCCGAAGACATCGCCGCCGCGTTGGTGCGCGCACATCGCGCGATGATGCCCGAACCCGAGGAACTGATCGCCAACACGCCGGACGCGCCCAATGTCGTCAGAGGGGGCGCCGCGCAGGCCGAGCGGCATCGCCCCGGCTTCGAGGACATTGCCTGGTTCCGCATGGACGTCGGCCGCCTCCAGAACGCCGATCCGCGCTGGGTTCTGTCGCTGCTATGCCGCCGCGGGCATATTACCCGTACTGAGATCGGCGCGATCCGGATCGGCCCCAACGAGACCTGGTTCCAGGTACAGACCGCTGTAGCGGCGAAGTTCGCCGCCGCCGCCGCGCGCACCGCCGAAACGGAAAATCCCGAAGACAGCATCCGCATCGAACAGTCCGAAGGCGGCCCGCGCCAGGACGCGCGAGAGAACCGGCGCGGCCACACCGACCGCAACCATGGCGATCGCCCGGACCACCGCGAGCGCCACGCTCCCGCCGCCCGTCCCAGAACCGAACGCCCGGTCGGCAATGATCGCCACGGTGCAAGCGTCAGGCCGCAGCGCGAATTTGACCCGCTGGCCTCGGCGCCGGTCGATGCCCCGGCCGCTGCCGCGCGGCATACCCCCGCCCCCGCCGCGCCCGGAGTTGGAGCGCTCTCCCGAGTTCCTCGCCGCCGCGGGCCGCGAGGAGGGTTCAGGGAGCGACCATTTAATCAGTGTGAGATCTTTGGAGACTGTGTAGGCGTAGTTGCCGCATGTAGCGATTGACGTC
>CAXTOI010000292.1:0-5028 GCA_964245645.1 uncultured Novosphingobium sp.
CCCCTGCCATGGCTGTAGTCGGGCCGATAGGCAATCTCCCCGCAACCCGCTGTGCCGTATGACACGGGCGGAACGAGACCGACTGCGCGGGTGACGAAGGGATTGGGCAGCGTCGCGGCAGAGCGCGCGGGAATTGGAGCTGGTTGAGAGGTGCCATCGTCCGCCGGCGCGGGCGTATCGCTGAAGGCGCCCGCCATAGCGCCGGCCACGTCACTCCCGGGCGCTGGAGCATCATCTGCGGCGGCGATCGGCGGTTGCGCCGCAGCCGAGAAGTCCATCAGCAAGACCTTGCGCGACATTGACGTGGGGTCCGACGTGGCGTGGCTCTTCGCAAAAAGCTGTCCCGGCAAAACCGCCAGAGCGAGAAATCCGGCCGCGCTGGCCGTATGAACTAACCGCTTCATCATGCGCTCCAGTAAAGCTGTCACGCCAGCGCGTGAGAAATTGTCATGAGGACAGAGTCCAGAGTCGGCCGCTCGGACGCCGGAAGGCGAATGGTGCAGTAGCCAGCGCTTTCGGTTAAAAAGTCACGCGCCCGATCACGCCGGCGCCGATGCGTCGCGTCGTCTAGCTCGACCAAGGCGATCACTTCGCCCCCGTGCCGGTCCTGAAGCACATAATCGACGATCTTCTGCGAATAGAGCCTGTGGGTCCACTGCGCGACATTGCGATCGAGGAAGCGCTCAGGCGAGATCAACGCGCCCATTGAGACCTGGCAATGAACCCTGAGTTGCGGGAAAGCCGCTTTGATGTGCCCGAGTGTTTCATGCTCCACACTGGTCAGGAAGCGCTTGCGCCGGACCTGGGGACGGACCCCCTCGCCGGCGAGCAACTCAAGCACCGGCACCTGCCCCCGTCCACCGTTTCTGAACATCGCGCGTAGGAGTTTGAGGAAGATGATCAAGCAGGTAGGGCCGAGAAACAGCCTGACCAACTGGGGGAGGGCAGCGGTCACTTTACGCCGATCCTGTCCTCGGCCTCAGGGATCAGCTTCCTGAAACCATCAAGCAATACCAGCGCTGTGATCTTGCCCATGTTGGTCGACTCATAGGTGCCGCCGAGCGCTCCGAAGCCGAGGCTCGACAGACCGCCGGCCATGATGCCTAAATCTTTCTTCCGCGCCTCTCCGCTTGCAACCGCGTCCTGCACGCCTGTCTTGACGCTGGTTAGGGTCAACTGCGTTTGCACCTCGCGGGTTTTCTGCTGAAGGCCCGTGCCACCAAAGACGAAACCACCAAGGAGCGAACCGACGCCACCACCGGACTGACGCGCGTTCGCGTTGGCATAAACCACTTGCGCCACCAGCATGAAGTCGGCGGCTTGCAGCGCCGGGTTTAGCGCTTGTTGCCCATAGTTGCCTGCGGCAAGCGCACGCTCGCGCTGGATTGCATCGAAGCCTGCACCGCGGTCGACCACGGTGAAGCATCGCGAGCGAGCAATCACGAGCTTCAGGAGCGGCAGCGGATCGACCGCCTGCCCGCCTTGTTGGCCTTGTACCAACGCGTACATGGCGCGCAGCTGCGGCGGCAGCGCGTCCAGTTGCGAATCGGTCTGCGCCTTGTCTTCGACCAGAGCAACCGACCCAAGCGGCCTGGGGCACGTCGGCACGCTGGTTGCGTCATCTACCCCGGTGCTGCCCGCGCCCAGCTTCTGCGCCGTTGCCGGCGCCGCTAAACTTACGACGCCTAGGGCCACGCAGAGAATTGACAAGGTGCGCTTCATGTTGAACTTCCCCCCATATTGACAAACTGGAACCGTTCTTCTATTGTTCTGGCGAAGGACTACGTCGATGGCCGATCGCGATATCGAGATTGCAGAACTGAAAGCGAAAATCGCTGCCCTCGAGGCGCGTCCGAGCAGCGCCGATCTTGAGTGGCTGAAGAACTCCAACGTGTGGAAGCGCGCCGAACTGGCGGCAAGTCCGCGGTGGCTGAAAGCGAACGTCATTTTCGTTTCCGCTATCTGGGGTTCGTTTTTCATCGCACTCATCTACGCTTGCATTCGCTGATCCAATCAACGCCGCTTAGATTTTGGGTCATACTCAACGTGCAAGTGATTATTGGCCGGATCATCCTTGAACGTCTCGAAAATCACGTCGAAGTTATGACCTAATTCGCCGCGGACGCTGCCCGCCAGTGCCTGTCCTTGGTTGAGGCTGAGATTGTTACCGCGAAAGTCGAGAGCATCCCCCTTCGGATGAAGCGATCCGACATGATGTTGGCGATCGCGACCCGATGTGATTGTTGGTGCAGCAAGGCTCAGCGACCGGCTCGCATCCGCGACCGCCGTTATCGCAGGCGTAATATGCGGCTCAAGATCGCGGATGTTGGTCCCCGGCTTGATCGACACACCCTCTCTACGAGCGATAGGAGTCGCATCGACCCTACCGCCAGCGTCTCCGATCACGCCTTCAACAACTGGCAGTGTCCTCAGATTCCACGCGTCGAGCCGCGAATGAACCACACCACCAATCTGATCCCCGGGCCGATGGATTTCCCCACTTAAGCTCTGCGCATCTGCCTGATGCTGATCGAGGCGCGTGTCCGAGCCCTGTAGCCGCTCCGACACCGCATTGCTCAAGCCAGCATCGCGCGCGTCGCCGCCGACATGCACATGAGGAGCCTGTGCCTCCACACTTGCCGTATGACCCGCAGCCAAGCCGCGCACGCCATCTGAGGTTGTGACCGATGGGCTGCCGACCGAGGAATGACCCAGCGGGCCGATCGGGCCCAAATCGCGGTGCAGATCGTCGAGATAGGTTTGCTCGAAGCGCTCCTGCAGTACGTCGCGCACGTTGCGCTGCTGCGGCGTCAAATCGCTGTCGCGCTGCCAGGTCTCATAGCCCGAGGCACTCAGTCCAGGGTTACGCGCCAACTCGGCCGACGCGAACGCCTGCCAATTCTGGCTGAGATCGCGGGAAAGTTGAAACCCGTGGGATTCCGCATAGCTTGCTTGCTGTTCGTAACGCCGGCCCTCGTCGGAAAGGCGGCTTGCCTCGACGCTATGCGCGTTCGCCTCGGTCAGGCTCGAATCATGCCGCGCCGTAAGACCACGAATTTTGGCGTCCGAGCTGCTGGCCGTCGCACGGAAGAAGCTTTCACGCGACTTTGTTGCCGCTTCGCTCCTGGCCTCGCTGTTGAGGAAGTCCAGCCCTTGCGAGACACGCTGCGAGGTCGACTGACCTGACCGGCTCGTATGCGAATTGTCGCTGCCGCTGTTAGAGGAGCCGCTGATGCCGCCGGACAAACCGCCCCCCGAGCCAAGCAACGATAGTCCAAGATTTCCCTTAAGGGCTGCGTCTGCGCCTACCTGCGCCCCGCTATAGGCTCGACGGGCGTAATCGTCCGCGCTGTCCCGGTTCCACCCATAATCCTGCACGAGCCGGTCCGACCAGCTGCGCGTCAGGTTCTGTGCCTCGCTCACCGCCGCCTGGTTCTGCTGTCCGGTTACGCTGTCGCGGCCGTGCGAAGTTTGCAGGGTGTCGAAGATTTGGGATCCTGCTGTCACCGCGGCCGAGGTTGACTGGCTCGCGCTCTCGCGATGCTGCTCAGCCTGGCTTTCAAATTGCGAAACGCCGCGCCTGATTTCGCCGACAGTGCCAGCGCTCAGCGTTGGCTTGGACTCGAACGAACTGATGCCCGGGGCCTGGTTCACCGTCGTGCTCCCGTCCGCGTTATAGTTCGACACCGTCCCATTCGCGTGCCTGAAGCCGCTGGTGGCGGCTCCCGCAAAATAGGATGGCGCATCGGTCCACTGGTTCATCGAACGGCTGTTGACGGTCGCATTCGCAAGGCTGGCATTGCCATAGGCATAGTTGCCGGTCGTCGCCTCCAGCGCCGCCGCTTCTGCCGCATTCTGGCTTGGCGCCAGGAAGCTCGTCGCCTGCCCGGCTATCGCCATCGCGCCCTTGGCCATGCCAGCGGCGATAAACGGGACGCTGGCGATGAGGTAGCCAGCCACAAGAGCCGTCTCGTCGTTGACCGCGCCACTGCCAGCAAAGTTGCCCAACGTCACTCCGCCGTTGGAAACAGCTAATCCTGAAGCAAAGGCCCTGGTCATCATGATCATGTGCAGGACGACATAAAGCGGCCCCCAGGCCGCCAGGTAGAAGAAGCCCATGCCATAGCCGCGCAGCGTCGAGACACCCGTCTTGGGAAGCAGGAACAGCGGGAAGATCACCGGGAACATCGCGTAGAAGACGACGGTGAGCACGATATTCAGGATCGGCACCCACTTCATCGCCCCTTGCGCGATCGCGCTGTACGTATTTTGCGCCTGCACATCGGCGCGGGTGGCAGCAAAGCTGTCGATCGAGGCCGCGCCCGTACCGCCGGACATGTCATTGCGCGCCTGCATGAAGGCATTGAGCGCCAGGTGCTGGCGCAAGATTGACACCGCGTTCGACGAGTTGGCGGTGAAAGCCTGATAAGTCACTGGCAGGTCAGCCGTAAGCTTCGCCGCCGCCACGGCGTCGCTCAGCTTGGGATAGAGGTTATGCCCGAATACCGGGATCATGGAGCTGATGAAGGTCTGCCACTGCGGCGTCAGATCCTTGTACGCCTGATCGCAAGTCTCGATCTGCGACGAAACCGAGCCATCATTGTTGCGCGTCAGAAACTTCTGAGCGCGCGCCGGGCTGCCCGGACCAATATCCGTCCACAGATCAGCCGAGTTGGCGAGCGTGTTCATCGACTTGAAGCCGAGCATCACGTCGTAGAAGACGCATTGCTTCATGTGCTCATTGAGATTGGCCGCAAATTCCGGGTCGGTGATCTGGACGTTATGCGTGGCTGCCATCAGCTTGGCGCCATAGATCATGCCGTTCGAGGAATAATTGAGGTTGCTCGGCATCACGAACACCGTCTCGGCGCTCTGCGTCAGATAATCCCCGACCTGGCTCGTGAAGCTGGCGAGCAGACCAAGACCGAGCGGGACATTGTCGACTTGCGCCGGAGCCAGCGAAGGGTTGACATGGTCCGTCACGTGGACGCTGACGGTGGGCACCATGAGGCACATGTAAATGAGCGT
>CAXTOI010000293.1:0-5025 GCA_964245645.1 uncultured Novosphingobium sp.
CTACGACCATTCGATTAACAGTCGAATGCTCTACCGCTGAGCTATCGGGGAGCAGCCCGGCTTGTCGGACAGGCGAGCGCGTATAACAGGGCGGCGCTGCTTGGCAAGCATCTGTAGCCGGGAAAGATGAAGAATGTGCAGGATGCGTGATCCTTCACGCCAGAAACTGCTCGGCAAAAATGCGTTCCTCCAGGCTGCTGCCCCGGTCGAACAGCAGCGTCAGCTGGTGCCGGCGGCAAGCCTCGATATGCACGCTGCGGATATCGCGGACTTCCTTCTGATCGGCCACCGCCGCCACCGGGCGCTTGACCGGCTCCAGCACGTGAAAGCTGACTGTAGCATTGTCGGGCAGGATGGCGCCGCGCCAGCGCCGCGGGCGGAACGGGCTGATCGGCGTCAGCGCCATCATCCCGCTGCCCAGCGGCAGGATCGGGCCATTGACCGACATATTATACGCCGTCGATCCGGCCGGCGTCGCCACCAGCACGCCGTCGCCGGCCAGTTCGGTCATCCGCACCTTGCCGTTGACCCGGATCTCGATCTTGGCAGTTTCGCGGGTTTCGCGCAGCAGCGAGACTTCGTTGATCGCGTGGCAGCGAACTTCCTCACCGCCCTGCGTCACTGCGCGCATGATCAGCGGCGCCACGGCGACGGGCCGCGCCTTGGCGACGCGTTCGGCCACGCTCCTGCCTTGCCGGAACCGGTTCATCAAGAAGCCGATCGTCCCGCGATTGAGGCCGAATACCGGGATCAACCGGTCGGCGTCGAGCATCTGGTGGAGCACATGCAGCAGGAAACCATCGCCGCCCAACACGACCAGCGTATCGGCCAGTTCCGGTGGCACCCAGTCATGCTGACCCGCCAGCACTTCGGCTGCCTCGCGTGCCGGTTCGCTGTCGGAGACGACCAGCGCCAGCCGCTTATCCCTGGTCATCCCCCGGCAATCCGTGTGGTGCGCATGACGCGGTCGATCCTCTGGCCCAGACACTGCCCGATCCTCTATGGCGCTGCATACGCCCGCTCCGACTGGCTTGGCAATTGCCTGCCTGCGCAACGGAACAATTCGCCATAATAGATTGCAAAATACAGATTTGCCGCCTAGGGAAGCGATGCTTACGTCGCCCGCGACGGATATCGGGCAGGTTTTGCTGCCCATTGTCCCTTACAGCCTCATAACGCCGGCCAGCCTGCTCGTGCAGGCCGGCCTCTAAGGCATGTGCCGCTCTTGGCGCATGCTCATATCGCTTGGGATACCCATATGACTATCGGAACTGTAAAATTCTTTAACCCCGACAAGGGCTACGGCTTCATCGCGCCTGAGGGCGGGGGCAACGACGCGTTCGTGCACATTTCAGCCGTCGAGCGCGCCGGAATGCGCACCCTGGATAAGGACCAGCGCGTTTCCTATGATCTGGAAAAGGATCAGCGCGGCAAGGTTTCGGCCGTAAACCTGGCGACTGCCTGAAGATAATCCGGCGCGGCCGGGCTTGACCCGGTCGCGCCGCATTTCGCATGAAATTCGCATGAAAGGAGCCAAACATGGCCACCGACACCAAGCTGCGTCCGTTCCTGATCCAGAAGAACGCCGAAGGGCAGTTTCGCTTGTCCGTGCGCACCACGCGCTACAATTCGCAGGGCTATCCCATCGTCGATGTTGCGCCCCATGCCGAAACGTTCAAGACCTCGGCAGCCGCCCGCGCGTTTGCGCGCGACAATTTCAAAGCCCAGCCGGGCGAATACGCGACGAAGTAGCGCCAAGGCTTGAACTGACGATTTTCGGCGCCACCTTCGTCATGCGGTCATCGTGATCGCGGCCGAGGGCCAGGCGCCATGATCGTAAAACCACTTCACGCTCGCAATATGTTCGACCAGCTCAAAAATTCGGGCGCGGTTCCAGACGACGCGGTTCGGCGTATGGAACTTGTGGCCACGCTGCTCGATTCCGCCTTCGTCCTGCCCGGCACTGGTCGGCGTGTGGGCATCGACGCGATCATCGGCCTGATCCCCGTGTTCGGCGATGTGGTCACCACGGTGCTGTCCAGCTATGTCATCTGGGAAGCGCGCAACCTGGGCATCAGCCGCTTTGCGCTCGGCCGCATGCTGGCCAATCTGGCGATCCATGCCTCGGTCGGCTCGATCCCGGTGGTCGGCGACATCTTCGACGCCTTCTTCCGCGTCAACCAGCGCAATATGAAGATCGTCCATGCGCAGCTGCGCAACGGCAAGCACGCCCGCGTCGTGCGCCCGACGAAAGTGACCGTCCGCTAAGGCTTGCCGGCCGATCGGCGCCCAGGAGACTTCGATGACCCGTTTCAATCCGCAGTTGGCCCGAGTGCTGGGCGCAGCGCTGGCCTTGTCGGCGCTGATGGTCCAGCCGGCAGCGGCGCGTCGCGGTGGCAGCTTCGGCAGCCGGGGATCGCGGACTTATATGGTGCCCGCGCCGACCGGCTATTCGTCGGGTTATGGCACGCCGATCCAGCGCTCGATGACGATCCGTCCCGCAAATTCACCGGCCTATGCGCCCGCTTATGCGCCGCCTTTGGGTGGCCGCAGGTTCGGCGGTTTCGGCGGCGGCATGTTGGGTGGCTTGTTGGCCGGCGGCGTGATCGGTAGCTTGCTCGGCCACAGCTTCGGCGGCGGTGGCGGCGGCGGCGGGTTCCTGATGAGTCTGATCCAGATCGCGCTGATCGGCGGAGCGATCTGGCTCGTCATCGGGCTGTTTCGCCGCAGATCGGCGGTTGCGCCGGCCTATCCGTCCATGGCGGCATCGCCGTTCGCCCAGGGGTATCGCGAGCCGATCGCGCCGCAGCCCTTTATTCCGCCGGCCCCGCCGATGCAGAGTATCGCGCTTACCGATGCCGACAAGGCGACGTTCGAGCGGTTGCTGAGCGAAATCCAGGACGCCTTCGGTCACGAGGATTACGCCCGGTTGCGAGAGCGCACCACCCCGGAGATCATGTCCTATCTCGCCGAAGAACTCAGCCAGAACGCCACTAACGGCCTGCGCAACGAAGTCACCGCGACGCGCCTGATCGATGCCCAACTGTCCGAGGCATGGCAGGAGGGCCGATCCGATTACGCCACCGTCGCGCTGCATTACGAAAGCATCGATGTGATGCACGATCGCAATTCGGGCGCCATCGTCAAGGGCGACCCCACCCGCCCGACCGAAACCAGCGAGCTATGGACATTCATCAGGGACGGCGCCGCGCCATGGAAGCTATCGGCCATCCAGGAGATCTGAGCCGCTGATGCAACCCTACACCCGCGCGATGATTGCGGCATCGGCTTACGCGATCATCACCCGCGAAAAGGTCGCCGGACTATACGATCACACCGTCAGCGAGCAACTGCGCATAGCCGCCGAAGCCCGTGACAACGAGGTACAAGGCGCCGACGGCGAACGGTCCACGCGATTTGGCGGTATTTTGCCGGAGCTATACAATTACGGCGACCAGACCTTCGTGTCGCTCGAAGTCGACGGCACCACCGCTCGCGGCTACGATCGCGGGTCAGGCGGTCACTATATGGCGAACGTCAAGGACCGCCTGGTTCAGCTATATGATTACGATCAGACCGCCTGGTTCGCGTTTGAAGTCCTGAAATTCTAAGCGCCTTGCGGTAATCGCATCATGGGGAGGGGGCGAGCAGGGCGGATCGTCAGCCGGATGAGAAATGCGGTAACGGCGCCCCTCCCCCCGGCCTTCGTCGGGGCAGGCGCCGCCCTGGGGGAGGATCGCAACCGGCATCACTGTATCAGGCTGAACAGTGACAAGCCCGACAGTTTGACGAAACTCGCCTGACTTGCCTGCAACGCGGTCATGGTCTGCTGCAGCTTGGTCACCGCGGTGGTCACATCGGCGCTGCCGACATCGGACTCCTGCTGCGCCCGCTGCTGCGTGATCTGGGTGCGGATGGTATTAGTGGTGTCGATCCACGACAGCCGCGCCCCGACCATGGTCTGCGCCGTGCTGACCTGGTTCAACCCGTCGGACAATTGAGACAGCGCGGTTTGCGCCACTGCCTGCCCGCCGCTGCCCGATTGCAGCGCGGTGGCCAGCGTTTTTACTGCCGCGAGCAGATCGTCATCGCCGGTGCCGCCCAGCCCGACGACGATGCCGTATCCGGTCAACTGGTTGGAGCGTACTCCCTGGAACGAGCCGAGATCGCGGATTCGCTCGGCATGCGCGAGTCCAGGGAACACCGCTGTAAGCGCAAACATAAACGTTAGCAGCATCCCGGCTACCGGATAGCGCGACCAAACTCCCCTCCCGCCTGCGGGAGGGGCTGGTGGCAGGCTGGCGCGGCTTGGACGCTTCGTCATAATCAAAACGGGCTCAGGATGTTGAAGAAATGCATCAGCCAGCCCTCGCGCGCGCTGCGCTGGATCGCGCCGTTGCCGGCATATTCCATGCGTACATCGGCGACCCTGGTGGAGAGCACCTCGTCGTCCTCGTCGATATCGGCCAGCCGCACGATGCCGGAAAACTGTATCCATTCATCGCCCTGGCTCAGCAACATGCGTTTTTCTCCGCGCACGAGCACCGTGCCATTGGGCCGCACCTCGGCGATGGTCACCGCCACCGTACCGTTGAAGGCATTGGTCTGGGTGGTATTGCCCTGACCATTGAACGACGAGTTGGCCGAGGCGTTAAGGGCATTGGGGTTGAGCGCGAACGGGCCTTTGGTGGGCGGAATGATCCCGGCGCTGCCGCTGCGCTGAGTCTTGGTCGCGGCGGATTTGGTCGAGGAGGTGCTTTCGGCCAGGATGATCGTCACCGTATCGCCCACGCCATGCGCCTTGGCGCCGGTCACCAGCGGCGCGTAATTGTCCGCGACGTTGAAGATGCTGCCATCGGCGGGGCGCTGAACGGCGGGCGCGGCGGGCAGGGTCGCGGCAAACCCGGTTGGCGGCTTTTTCGCCAGCGCCGGTTGGGCAGCGCTGAGCGCCAATAGCAATAGCCAACAGACTTGCGAACCTGCCTTGAAATCCTCCCCCTCTGGGGGAGTATTTCAAGGCAGGTT
>CAXTOI010000294.1:0-5006 GCA_964245645.1 uncultured Novosphingobium sp.
GACGATCGTCAGTTCCTCGCCCGCGGCAATGTCGCGGCGGGTGATCATGGCGTAATCCTTGCCGACCACAAGGCTGGACTCCTCGCCCGGCATGGGTTCATTGACGTACCATCCGACACCCATGCGGTTGAAGTTCGGCGGACAGCCCAGCAGCGTGCCGCGCTGGATGGCGAAATCGGTGTAAAGCCTGCGCTGGGGCGACGATGCGGGAAGCTTGTCGATCTCTGCCGCTTCGACCCAGACGGTGTCACCGTCATCATTGGCGAAAACGTCGATGCCCGCCGGTATCGCTACCATCGCAAACACGCCGATGCCATGCAAGGAGGATGGCCCGAGCCGACACCAGACTCCGTCGTGCGGTAAAACAGGGTTCATGGCGCGGCTGATCCAATTCCATTGGCAACAAGTTTCGAGTCTAAACGTTACCCTCGAAATTGCCCAGCCGCCTCACGCTGCAACTGAATTGTCGCGTTGGCCTGCTAACGGAAAGGTTCTCGTTCATGATGATGGTCGACACGGAGTTGCGGGAGAGCAGCATTCACGGGATCGGTGTGTTCCTGCTCGAGCCGGTCAAGAAGGGGCAACTGATCTGGCGGTTCGATTCGCGCGTCGATCGGGTCTATGGCGAGGAGGAGCTGGCCAGCCTGCCCAAACGCGCGCAGGATTTTCTGCGTATCTACTCGACCTGGAGCGAGGCAACCCAGCTTTGGGTGCTGTGTGGCGACAATGGCCGGCACTTCAATCATTCGACCAGCCCGAACACCGCTTCCGCCGGGATCGCCTATGGCGACGACATCGCCGGACAGGATCTGCCGATCGGCACCGAACTTACCTCGGATTATTCGACCATCTGCGATTCATTCCGGGTTTCGGAATTTTCCTTCCAGACATGAGCGCGTCGCGGCGAGGAAAAGATGGCAAAAATCCGGGGTCAATCGATCCCAAACCATTTTGCTCCGGCCTGAATAAAGCCCAACCTCCGGTCAAGCTCGGGGCGACAAGAAGGGGGTGTTTAACGCATATGGAAAGGCCCACCGGCTACGAAACTCTCATGTCATAACAGTTCCGGGTCGAGCAGGCCTAGCGTCTCCACTGTCCGGTAGTCGCCGTTGCTCAGGCTGGTGCCGATGTCGAGCCGGTAGCGCGCGTTGGGAATGACGATCTGGCGGGCGCGATCGTAAGCTGCGATTGCGGCCGCGGCGATCGTGGCACCGACGCCGGTTACCACCATCGTCCAGCCATAGAGCCCCGCCGTCACCAGTTCTCCTGCGGCAAGGCCCACCTCGCCATAGTGGATATGGGCCCGGTCCTCGGCGGTGCATGGCTCGTTGATGATCACCGGCAGGCCGACATACTCTTCGACCTGCTCGCGGGTGTAGGGAAACGGCGGCGTGGTCATCAGCACGCCGACCGAAAATCCGGGCCGGATCGGGAAGCTGCCGCTCGAACGGGTGACCATGGCCTTGAGCAATGCGCCCCAGCCGATCGCCTGCAACGGCTCCAGCACGGCAAAGCCGGGATAGCCGAATCGGCTGGTGAATTCGAGCGGCCAGATCCCTTGCGCGTTTACGATCGTGTTGAGGTTGATATAGCCGACATGGCCCCTGCCCCGCAGCAACGGCACCATCTTCGCCAGGGTCATCCCGTAGAACCGCCGTGTTCGCTCGAAGGTGGCAACGGTGCCCATTTCGCCGGTCAGTTCGCCCATCTCGCCGGCGAAAAAGCGCTTGTGCTCCCAGTCCAGGCAGGCCGGCATCAGGAAGTCTTCGCCGTTGAAATAGGCGCCCACGCCCATCTCGATGCCGGCAATGTGTTCCATCAGGACGAATTTGTCGCAACCCCCGGCGATTTCCGCAGCACGTGCGCGCAGCATCGCCTGGACATCGCGCCCGTCGGCCATGACCCCCACGTAATTGTCGCGCGAGGCGTGGTTCGGCCCGCTGAGCTTGAGCACATAGCGGCCGGGCCGATCGGTGATGAACGCTTCGGCGGCGGCCGGCTCGGCGAACTCCCAGACATGGCCAGCGGGAAAACCAAGCTCTCCGAGCAATTGCTGGGCATAGGCCCGGTCGTTCTCGAGCCGGTCGCCGTAAGCGCTGCCGCCGATGACCAAATAGCCGTCCCGCCGCAATTCATCCTGCAGGGCCCCGAATCCTTCCGACACGCTCTCGAACAAGACGATGCCGTCCGCGCCGGCCGCGCGCACCCACGCCAGTTCCGCTCGCCAATCCTCTACCCGATCGACCAGCCCGGCCAGCGTAGCTTGCGCCAGGGGGTAAGAGATCGATAATCTGACCTCATGGCCCTCTTCGATCAACCGCAGGTACAGGGACGCCAGGTCGCAAGTCTCCGTGACACCCAGAAAACGCATGAAGTGCAATCCTTTCGCAGCATGGTGGCCTTTGCAGCATCGTGGATCGGCCGGCGCCAGTATCGCGTAGCCCACCTTGTGGAACACAATGCGCCGTGGCTCGCTGTAACGCCACGGGGGATTATGCCCGAGGAGAAGCGATATGGCCGAGGCCAACACTGCG
This sequence comes from uncultured Novosphingobium sp., assembly GCA_964245645.1. Classification (GTDB taxonomy): domain Bacteria; phylum Pseudomonadota; class Alphaproteobacteria; order Sphingomonadales; family Sphingomonadaceae; genus Novosphingobium. Next base: position 2,535 of record CAXTOI010000294.1, read on the forward strand.
ACGCTGTATCGGATGGTGCTGCCCGATCACACCTGCCCTTTCGGTGTGCGCGCCAAGGAGATGCTGGAGCAGGCGGGCTACGCAGTCGACGATCGGCTGCTGCGAACGCGCGCGGAGGTCGATGCGTTCGAAACCGAACATGACGTCGACACCACGCCGCTGGTGTTCATCGATGGCCGGCAGATTGGCGGCAGCGACGATCTCGGCCGCTTTCTTGAGCGGGCTTGACGGCATGGCCCCGACCATGCCTTGGCACGGCCGCATGTCGCCTGTGCTGGCGCTTGGCGCAATGCCCTTGTCCTTCCAACCCGTTAAAAAGACTTGAGCCCGTTAGTATGGCACGCGTTCAGTGACTTTGCCGATGGCGCGTGCAGCGGATACCGACGGTGCTAGGCTGTGGCGGCCGCGCCGGGTGCTGATCACGCGTTCGGCGCGGGAGTTTACCCATGGCCGGGAAATCGCGGCGCGAGCACAAGCGCTGGGCATACCCGTCAGCGCGTTGCCGGGCGACCGGCTGAACCTGGATCTCGCCGCCGATCCGCGCCGCGCTTATGCCGAGGCCAAGGCGACGCTGGCGGTGGTGTTGGCGCCGAAGGGCAAGCTGCGACTCCAGCCGATCGCACCGAGCGCCGATTGGCGGGTCGATCTTGCCGAGGGCTGCCCGGCGCATTGCAGCTATTGCTATCTGGCAGGCTCACTGAAGGGGCCGCCGATCACGCGCGCTTACGCCAATCTGGACGACATTCTGGGTGTGTTGCCGTCATACCTGGGCACCGGCATGGTCACCTCGCGCAGTGCCGCGCGCGCCGCCGAAGGTACGACGTTCGAGGCGTCCTGCTATACCGATCCGCTGGCGCTGGAGCATTTGACCGGCTCGCTGTCGGCGCTGATCGCCTGGTTCGGGCGGTGGGAGGCGGATGTGCAGCTGCGCTTCACGACCAAGTTCGCCAGCGTCGAGCCATTGCTGGCGCTCGCTCATGGGGGCCGGACGCGGATGCGGGTGTCGCTCAATCCCCGCCAGTTCGCGCGCTTCGAGGGTGGCACCGCGCCGGTTGCCGAGCGGCTGAAAGCGATGCGGCGGATGGCCGATGCCGGCTACCGCATCGGCCTGACCATCGCCCCGATCATCGCGGCCGAAGGCTGGGAGCAGGCTTATGCCGGGCTGATCGCCGATGTGGCCCAGACGCTCGCGGGGGCTTCGGTCGGCGATCTGACGGTTGAACTGATCACCCACCGCTTTACCGCCGGCTCAAAGGCGGTGCTGGAAAGCTGGTATCCGGGCTCGGCGCTCGATCTCGGGCCCGCCAATCGCACCGAGAAGCGAACGAAATTCGGCTCGATCAAGCAGGTCTACGATGCGGCGACGATGCGCCGGCTGCGCGGCTTTTTCGAGGCCGAAATCGCTCGGATGCTGCCGCAGGCGCGCATCCTCTACTGGACCTGACGGCTGCGACCCGCCGACCGCCATGGCGCCTCCCGCTTATTTCAAGGCGAGCAGCGCCCGCACCCCGACGATGCCGGCGGCAACCGCGATCAGCAGCACCCAGGCAATCACGGCTCTTTGCCACGGTCGCAGTCTTCGCCAAATCCGTACATTCCGCTGCGGGGTAGGCAACCCGAGCGGACGATAGCCCTTGAACTGGTTTTCGTTCTTCGGCGGTCGCTCGAATTTGTGAATCGTTCCCATGGCCGAGATTGTAAGCCGCCGTTTGATCGGGGCAAGATAATTGGGGCAGACGCGTTGAAATTAGATGGCACCAAGACCACCCAATAGGTCGGGGGTGGCGGGGGCGATGAGTATATAATTTGCGTCAGTTCACTGGCCATTCACGCGGCCGGCCGATAATGGTTGGCGTCGCAAGACCAGTCAACCGGGGGGTGGACAGGGGATCCAGACGCTGGACGGAGGCTCGGCGCGCAGGGCATCCGTCACGAACATCGCCTGCCAGGAACTTATTTTCATGCCTTTTTTATCCTTGTTTTTCCCAGCCTGGCGACGTGCCGGGCTTGTCGCGCTTGCCGGGATCATGGCCGCGGCGAACCCGGCCATGGCTGCGGGCGATCCGCCGCCGCCGACGGGCTGCCTCGGCACGCCCAGCAAGACCTGGCTCAAAGTCGTGGTCGAGGATGTGCATAGCGGTAAGGGTGAGATCGCCATGACCATCTATGCCGATGACCCCAGCCGCTTCCTGGTCCATCATGGCTCGCTGTTCATCGAGCGCGCGGCGGCGACAGCTGGCACCACGAACGCCTGTATCTTCCTGCCGAAGCCCGCTGTCTATGTCGTGGCGATCTATCATGACGAAAATGCCAATGGCTCGTTCGATCGCAACAGCCTGGGGTTACCGGTGGAAGGCTATGGTTTTTCGAACAATCCGCCGACGCTGCTGGGGCTGCCGGCATTCCGATCGGTTCGGCTCGATGTCGTCCACAGCGGGCTGACCGCGCACATCCGCCTGACCTATCCGTGAG
>CAXTOI010000295.1:0-4992 GCA_964245645.1 uncultured Novosphingobium sp.
CCCCACAAGCGGCAGGAGAGTTGGCCCATCCCCGACCTATTCGAAATTCGCGGCGAAGTGTTCATGAGCAAGGCGGATTTCGCCGCGCTCAATGCAGTGCAAGCCGAGCGCGATGACAAGCTCTTCGCCAATCCGCGCAATGCCGCGGCCGGATCGCTGCGCCAGAAGGATGCCAGGATCACCGCGACCCGGCCATTGCGCTTCTGGGCGCATGGCTGGGGCGCGGCGAGCGAAGTACCCGCGGCCAGCCAGTTCGACATGATGCAGGCAATCGCCAGCTGGGGGGTGCCGGTGTCGCCGCAGCTGGTGCGCTGTGATACGCTGGACGCCATGCTGGCGCATTATCGTGCGATCAAAGCGGCGCGACCCGATCTGCCTTACGACATCGACGGCGTGGTCTATAAAGTCGACAGCCTAGCGTGGCAGCGGCGGCTCGGCTTCGTGGCCAAGGCGCCGCGCTGGGCGCTGGCGCATAAATTCCCGGCGGAGCGTGCCGAAACGACGCTGGAAACGATCGCGATCCAGGTCGGGCGAACGGGCAAGCTGACCCCGGTGGGGCGCTTGACCCCGGTGCTGGTCGGCGGGGTGACGGTAACCAACGTCACCCTGCACAACCGCGACGAAATCTCGCGGCTGGGGCTGCGCCTGGGCGACCGGGTGTTGCTGCAACGCGCCGGCGACGTGATCCCGCAAGTCGTTGACAACATCACCCGCGAGATCGAGCGCCCGGCCTATGCTTTCCCCGATCGTTGCCCGGAATGCGACAGCGAAGCCGTGGCCGAAGAAGGCGAAGTCGATGTCCGCTGCACCGCCGGGCTGATCTGCCCGGCGCAGCGCACCGAGCGGCTGCGGCACTTCGTCAGCCGCGGGGCGCTCGATATCGAGGGGCTGGGCGAGCGGACGATCGCGGAGTTCTTCGGCCTGGGCTGGCTGGAGAGCCCGGCCGATATCTTCCGGCTGAACGCGCGGCGCGGCGAGATCGTCGGGCGCGAGGGCTGGAAGGACAAATCGGTCGACAATCTGCTGGCGGCGATTGCGGCGCGGCGCGCGCCCGATGCGGCGCGGCTGCTGTTCGGGCTGGGCATCCGCCACGTCGGCGCGGTGACCGCACGCGATCTGCTGAAACGCTTCGTCACGCTGCCCGCGTTGCGCGATACGGCCCAGCGCGCGCGGGCCGGGGCGGCTGATGCACTGACCGAACTGGTCTCGATTGAAGGGGTCGGCCCAGCGGTGATCGAGGCGCTGGGCGATTTCTTCCACGAGGCGCATAATGTCGCGGTGTGGGACGATCTGCTGTGCGAGGTCACCCCGCCCGATTATATTGTCGAGACTTTGGCCAGCCCGGTTGCGGGGCAGACCGTGGTCTTTACCGGCAAGCTCGAAACGATGAGCCGCGACGAGGCCAAGGCGCAAGCCGAACGCCTGGGCGCGCGCGCCTCGGGATCAGTGTCGGCGCAGACCGATCCGGTCGTGGCCGGGCCGGGAGCCGGGGCGAAGCTCAAGCAGGCCGAGAAACTCGGTATCCGCGTGATCGATGAGTCCGGGTGGAGCGAGATCGTGAAGGCGGCCGAGTAAAATCAGCCGGCACCGGCAGCACCAATTCATTTGAGATTACCACAGGAGCAGCCGCAATGACCGATGATACCCAGGCAATCCAAGCCATCCTCGACGCCCAGCAGGAAGCATGGCAGGCCGGCGATGCCGCAGCCTTCGGGCGCGATGCGACTGCGGATATCGTCTTCACCAATGTGATCGGCATGTTCGCGGTCGGCCTCGCTGGTTTCGAGGCGCAGCACCGTCAGATCTTCGCAACCTTCTACAAGGGCTCGAAGCTGCGGCAGGAGGTCGAGCAGATCACCTTCGTGCGGCCCGATGTGGCCATCGTCAACACGCTGACGCAGGTCACCGGCCACGGCCCGTTGCCGCCCGTCTTCCCGCCGCACGACGGTGCTTTGCACACCCGGCTGGAACAAGTCATGGTGCGCAGCGCGGGGGGCTGGAAAGTGGCCGCCTTCCACAATGTGATCGTGACCCCTGGGGCGCCCGAAACACGCCCAAGGCCTGAAGTGATTACCTGAACATCCGCCGGCGGCGCAGCCACAGGATCGACCAGTCCCCGCGCACGCTGCGCGCCGCCAGCCGCAGCCCGGCACGCCGGCACGCCGCCCGCACCGCCGCTTCCTGCGTTTCCAGCAGCCCCGCCAGCAGCAGATGACCCCCGGGGACCAGCGCCGCCGCAAAATCCTGCGCCAGTTCGATCAGCGGCCCCGCCAGGATGTTGGCGATCAGCAGATCGTAAGGCGCGCGCGCCCGCAGCAGCGGGTGATCCATTCCGGCGGCTTCGATCATCGTCAACTCGCCGGCGCGGCCGCCGAGCGGCACGTCGTTCAGCGCCATGTTGCGCAGCACGACCGAGATGCAGCCGGCGTCGATGTCGCTGGCAGTGGCCAGCGCACGAGGCCACAGGGTCATCGCCGCAAACGCCAGCAATCCGGTGCCGGTGCCGATGTCGGCGACATTGCGCGCGACCACGCCTTTTGCTTTCATCAGGCTGAGCATCTCCAGGCAGCCGGCGGTGGTGGCGTGTTGGCCGGTGCCGAAAGCCTGGCTCGCGGGAATGCAGAAATCTTCCACAGCGGGATCGCCGAGCGGCGGATAGTCGGGGGTATGAACATAGAACCGCCCGGCGCGGATCGGCTCCAACCCTTGCTGGCTGAGCGTGACCCAATCGCTGTCGGGCAGTTTCTCGGTGACCATCGCCGGACTTTCTCCGGCGAACAGCGCGGCGACGGCAGCCACGTCGGCGGCATCGGGCGCACGATCAAAATAGACTTCGAGCCGCCAGTCTTCGGGCAGATGGTCGGCCAGTTCGCTGCCCGCGAGCACGATCTCCGGGTCCCAGTCGAGCGCGTCTTCATGCGCGATCAGCGCCGCCTGGATCTCGGCGCGCGGGCCGAGGATGGTTATTTTCCAGCTTTCGTCGATGGCATCGCTCATGCCGGCGCCTTATGCGCTGGGCAAGCGATCGCCAAGCAGCGGATGCGTGCGTGTCCCATGAAAAGGCAGTCAGCCTTTGAAAAGGCCGGCCCGGCGCTTGCACAAGGCGATGATTTGGCTAAGGGAAAAAGCGCGGATTACGGAGTCCGTCTATCCGGATCGAAGGGACCCGTTCGCATGGCCCAAGCCAGCCCGTCAGCCAAAGCCCGGCCGCTGTCTCCGCATCTGGAGATATGGCGCTGGGGGCCGGCGATGCTGGTCTCGATCCTGCACCGCGTGTCGGGCAGCGGCATGGCGTTCGTCGGCTTGCCCATCCTGCTGTGGTGGCTGGGGGCAATCGCGGCCGGTCCCGAGGCTTATGCGATTTTCACGGATAAAGCCGGCAGCTGGTACGGCATCGTGGTGCTGGTCGGCGTCAGCTGGTGCTATTTCAACCATCTTTCCTCAGGAATTCGCCATCTCGTGCTGGATATCGGCGCTGGCTATGAGCTGGAGGGCAATACGCGCTGGTCGATCGCCACCCCGATCATCGGCATCGTTCTCACCGCCGCCTTCTGGGCGGTCATATTGCTTCGTTAAGGACCGACCATGGGCAACGGAACTTCGATCGGCCGCGTCCGCGGTCTCGGCTCGGCAAAGCACGGCCCGCACCATTGGCTGCTGCAGCGCTTCACCGCCATCGGCAATCTGCTGCTGACCACCTGGCTGGCGTTCTCGCTGCTGTGGCTGCCCGATTTCCATTACGCGTCAGTGCATCAATGGGCGGTGCGGCCGCTCTCGGCCACCGCGCTGGGGCTGTTGATCATCTCGGTGCTGTGGCATGCGCGACTGGGCCTGCAGATCCTGATCGAGGATTATGTGCATGAAAAAGGCAACCATTTCGCCGCCATCGCCGCGCTGAACCTCGTGGCCTTTGCCGGCATCTTCTTCGGCCTGCTTTCCGTCATCCGCATCGCGCTGGGAGGCGTGTAAATATGGCCGCCCCTGCCTACAAGATCATCGATCACACGTATGACACCGTCGTCGTCGGCGCGGGCGGATCGGGCCTGCGCGCGACGATGGGCAGCGCCGAGGCCGGCCTGCGCACCGCCTGCATCACCAAGGTTTTCCCCACCCGCAGCCATACCGTGGCCGCGCAAGGCGGCATCGCTGCCTCGCTGGGCAACAATTCGCCCGATCACTGGACCTGGCACATGTACGACACCGTCAAGGGGTCGGACTGGCTGGGCGACCAGGATGCGATCGAGTACATGGTCCGCGAAGCGCCGCAGGCGGTGTACGAGCTGGAGCACGCCGGCGTGCCGTTCAGCCGCAACCAGGACGGCACGATCTACCAGCGCCCGTTCGGCGGCCACATGCAGAACATGGGCGAAGGTCCCCCGGTCCAGCGCACTTGCGCCGCGGCCGACCGCACCGGCCACGCCATGCTCCACGCGCTGTATCAGCAGAGCCTGAAATACGCTGCCGACTTCTTCATCGAATATTTCGCGATCGACCTGATCATGGAAAACGGCCCGAGTGGTCCGGTATGCCGCGGCGTGATCGCGCTGTGCATGGACGACGGCACGATCCACCGCTTCCGCGCCAAGGCGGTGGTGCTGGCGACGGGCGGTTATGGCCGCAGCTATTTTACCGCCACCTCGGCGCATACCTGCACCGGCGATGGCGGCGGCATGGTGCTGCGCGCGGGGCTGCCGCTGCAGGATATGGAATTCGTCCAGTTCCATCCCACCGGGATTTACGGCGCGGGCGTGCTGATCACCGAAGGCGCGCGCGGCGAAGGCGGCTATCTCACCAATTCCGAAGGTGAGCGCTTCATGGAGCGCTATGCGCCCAGCGCCAAGGACCTGGCCAGCCGCGACGTGGTGTCACGCTCGATGGCGCTGGAAATCCGCGAAGGCCGCGGCGTCGGCCCGAACAAGGACCACATCTTCCTGCACCTCGATCATATCGATCCCAAGGTGCTGGCCGAACGGCTGCCGGGCATCACGGAAA
>CAXTOI010000296.1:0-4988 GCA_964245645.1 uncultured Novosphingobium sp.
CGGATGCGATCGCGGCGCATGCCGAGGTGCTGGCCGCGCTATGCGCAGCGGATCAGCGGATTGCCGCCATTCTCGATCACTTCGAAGCGGGCGGCGCGCTTGAAACCGCGGCATTTGCCACCATATTCGAACAACGACGGCTGTCTCAGCCTCGCCCCGAAGATTACAATCGCATCCGGTATCCGTTCGTGATCGACAAGGGCGAGCGCGAACCGGCCGGCGAAGCACTTGCCGCGGCGATTGCGAAGCTGGTCGAAGAGCCGCTGGTGAATGCCGCGCTGGAAATTGCCACCGAGCGGTTCGATATCGAGGAGCAGCAACGTTTGCGTCGGCGCAAACAGGTCATCAACGAGCGCCTCATGGGTGCGGCGCAAACTCGCGACGGGTAGCGGCCGATATGTCGCATGGTTAAGCGAATCGAAGAGAATACTGGAATTCGGCCTGGGTCTCGGGCACAGGACCGAATTCAGCGCATTGTATAATTAGAGAATGAACCGGGCGGGTTGGCCTCGCCGGTAGCTCCCAACCGATGGCGGAAGAATGGACGACGAAATTACCGGCGGAGAAAAGGGCGAAGGCGATGCACCGCTGATCGACCTGAACGAAGCTTCCATCAAGAAATTGATCGCTCGCGCCAAGCGTCGTGGCGTGATTACCTATGACGAATTGAATGCGGCGCTGCCGCAGGACGAGATGTCTTCCGAGCAGATCGAGGACATCATGGCCGCGATCAGCGAGATGGGCGTCAATATCGTCGAAAGCGACGAAGACGCGGTCGATCCCGAAGACAAGGCCGTAGAAGAAGAGGCCGAAGAAGTCGACGCCGTCGGCGAGCGGCCCGATCTGGTCAAGAAGAAGGAAATCGTCGAGCGCACCGACGATCCGGTGCGGATGTACCTGCGCGAGATGGGCGCGGTCGAACTGCTGAGCCGCGAGGGCGAAATCGCCATCGCCAAGCGGATCGAGGCGGGGCGCGATACGATGATCCTGGGGCTGTGCGAAAGCCCGATCACCTTTCACGCGATCATCCAATGGTCCGAGGCGCTGAATGCGGGCGAGATGCAATTGCGCGAGATCCTCGATCTCGACGCAATGCTGTCGAAGGAACCGCCGCCCGAAAACCTGACCGAAGAGGGCGAAGTTTCCGCCGATGGCGAGATCAGCGAATCGGTCGCCGGCCCGACGTACAAGGAAGAGGAAGAACCCGAGGAAGAGCCTGTCGCCGCCGCCGACGAGGAGGAAGAGGACGACATCGAGCGCCGCGCCCGCCGCCCGGTCGAGGAAGAGGAAGAGGACAATACTCTCAGCCTCGCCCAGATGGAGGCTCAGCTCAAGCCCGAAGCGCTGGAGAAATTCGCGCGCATCACCGAGTTGTTCGGACAATTCGAACAGCTGCAGCGCGATCGGCTGGAATCGCTCGGCCTGGGGATCGGTTTTCCGGCTGCGAAGGAGCGTTTGTACCACCAATTGCGCGAGGACCTGACCGCGCAGGTGGAAAGCGTGCAGTTTCATGCCACCAAGATCGAATATCTGGTCGATAATCTTTATGCCTTCAACCGCCGCCTGACCGCGCTGGGCGGGCAGATGCTGCGCCTCGCCGAGCGGCACAAGGTCAGCCGCAAGGACTTCCTCGACAGCTATGTCGGGCGCGAGCAGGATGACGCCTGGCTGCCCGAAGTCGCCAAGCGAGACAAGAAATGGGCGGCATTCGCTAATGCCGAGGCCGATCCGGTCGAGCGCATCCGCGCCGAAGTCGCCGATATCGCTTCGGCTACCGGCATGTCGCTGCCCGAGTTTCGCCGCATCGTCAACATGGTGCAGAAGGGCGAACGCGAAGCGCGGATTGCCAAGAAGGAAATGGTCGAGGCCAATCTGCGGCTGGTGATTTCGATCGCCAAGAAATACACCAACCGCGGACTGCAGTTCCTCGACCTGATCCAGGAAGGCAACATCGGGCTGATGAAGGCGGTCGACAAGTTCGAATACCGCCGCGGCTACAAGTTCAGCACTTATGCCACATGGTGGATCCGGCAAGCGATCACCCGCTCGATTGCCGACCAGGCGCGCACCATCCGCATTCCGGTGCATATGATCGAGACGATCAACAAGCTGGTGCGGACCAGCCGGCAGTTCCTGCACGAGCAAGGCCGTGAGCCGACGCCGGAGGAGATGGCCGAGCGGCTATCCATGCCGCTGGAAAAAGTGCGCAAGGTGATGAAGATCGCCAAGGAGCCGATCAGCCTGGAAACGCCGATCGGCGATGAGGAGGATTCGCATCTGGGCGATTTCATCGAGGACAAGAACGCGATCATCCCGGTGGATGCGGCGATTCAGGCGAATTTGAAGGAAACCGTGACCCGCGTGCTGGCCTCGCTGACGCCGCGTGAGGAACGCGTGCTGCGGATGCGCTTCGGCATCGGCATGAATACCGACCACACGCTGGAAGAGGTCGGCCAGCAGTTCTCGGTGACGCGCGAGCGTATTCGCCAGATCGAGGCAAAGGCGCTTCGCAAGCTAAAGCACCCGAGCCGTAGCAGGAAGATGCGCAGTTTCCTGGATCAGTAGAGTCTTGGCATCAACTGGAGGGTAGAGCAGAAGTCCGATCTCGAGCTTTACGAATGCTCACTTTGCGACTGATCCATTTTGGCATTCAGTTTTGGTAAGCCCGGATGTCCGATAATGGGACTTTGGAGCCATTGCTGGCTGGGCCATAAATCGTCAGCTTCCGGCAGAAGCTGCCATCCGGCACGGAAAGGCGCAGTTTCAACCGATAGCAACTCTGGCTTGGCCTCGGTGTGGCCCAATCACGACGAGCTCTGCTCGCCAAGAACCAGGTCCGTCGTCGGCAATTGCGTAGCAAGTCGTTCCAGGCGACCATTGTAAATCAAGGGTAGGATTGTTCTCGAACAGGGGCCTGTGAGCGCTGCCGGGACAAAGAACCAACTGCCCGCTCGGTCGGCGGGACGCGCGAGGCACATGAGTGTGACCGCAAAGAATGAGCGTGGCCGCTTCCTTTCCGATCCGCGCGTCGATTTCCTTGTCGGTCGCGACACGCAAACCCCCATGGTCGGCTGTCTCAAGAAAACCTGTCGTATCGTCGCCGGGAATGCCATGCAACGCAAGGATGTCAGGACGCGGACGTAGCACCTCGGCGAAGCCTGCGATCAACGCGAGCTGCTTCTCTTCGAGCGCGTCCACGGCGAACTGATCGGGCATCGGCATATGAGGTATGCCGGAGGTCATAATCCGCTCATGATTGCCACGAAGATGTGTAATCGGCTGGCTGAAAAGAAGCTCGGCGGTCTCACGCGGGAACATGGCGCCCGCGAAACTGTCACCGAGATTGATGACGAGATTGACGGCCTCGGCTTCGATTGCCGGGATGATCCGTTCGAGCGCCGCCACGTTTCCGTGGAGGTCGGAAAAAAACGCGATACGCATCAAATTCCTTCCGAATTCCACGCGGTTTTGATTCTCGCGCATTGGCACGCAGCCGCGAAGGACATAGGCTTCATCTAAAGCAGGGGGGCAAGCAATGACCGAATCCGAGAGCGCCGCAAAAAATCACGCGGTATCGCCGTGCTATTCGTTCGAGGAGTTTCGGATGATGTACGATTCGACTGAGCTAATCTCGGAACGAAAGATCGCTTTTAATCGAAATAATGCGTCACTCTGTTTGTTGGTCATTGCAGGTCAGGGTGCCGCTGCGAGTTGGCTCTATAAGGAGAAGGGTCTGGCGCTGCTCGGCCCCATCGCGCTTATCACAATCTCAATCCTCGCGATCATTTTTTGCCTTTACTGGAACGGTCAGCTCTGGGCTTTCAAGGAGCTGAACAGCGCCAAGTTTCAAGTGCTTGAAGAAATGGCGAACCGTGTCGCATTTCCCGACTACCGCGAGCGTTCAATCGTCTCGATGAACCCGTTCATGCGTGAATACCAGATTCTCACCGAGAACAAGAAGCTCGTGGCAGGTGCCAAGGGTCTTCTTCTCCAGCGTTCTAACTTCGCCGAAACGATCGTCCCAAAGAGCTTCATTGCCTTCTTCGCGGCCGTGACCGTCCTTAGCATCGGTTGGCTCTTTATGAACTTTGGGATATTGGGCAAAGCGTGACCGTCCAGCCGTTTCTGCTCCTGATCGCGCCGGTGCGTGCTGACGCCGACTTTGCCCGGAAAATGACGGTCGTTCGGAAACTCTGTTCCGCGCGAGGTCTCAACTCCCGTCTCCCCAGCACGGATCCGATGTCATTCAACCTTACCGCCGAACTGGCGGTGATCCGCAATGCACAATGTATTATCGCCGATCTGAGCTATGGGCGACCGAGTTGTTATTATGAACTGGGTTTGGTCGAGGCGTCCCACAGGCGAGCTGCTTTGATCGCCGAAGCCGGCACCAAGATATTCCAGCATGCAGAACATGGGCCCGTTGCATACTTCGATGATTTTGAAGGCTATGCTGCGGTCGTAGGAGGTCTGCTGGACAGCTGACCTCCGGGCCTTTGGCGTTATCCTAATTGTTGCCCAGTTCGCGCAGCACGAATCGCACTCGCTGTGCCGCAAAATCGAAATGGAGCTATCATCGATAATGTCTGAAGACTGCAGAAGCAGCCGTTTGCTGCAATAGGCGGGATGTCCATCCCTGGTCGGGAGCCGCCGTTGCTCCATCGAGCCCAGCATAAGCAAATCATAATTGCCTTCGTTCCACATCAATGCGCCGGTGCAGGCTCCCGATCGCGCTCAGGCTCATCCTTCTTCCGCCGCCGCAGCTTGTCGAGGTACGTGTAAACCACCGGCGTTGTGAACAGTGTCAGCACCTGGCTGAAAATCAACCCGCCGACGATCGCATAACCCAGCGGCTGGCGGAACTCGGAGCCCGTGCCGCCCATCAGAATCATCGGGATGCCGCCCAGCCCGGCGCAGGCGGTGGTCATCAGGATCGGGCGAAACCGTTCGAGCGAGGCCTTGGTTGCGGCTTCCTCCGAGCTCAGGTT
>CAXTOI010000297.1:0-4279 GCA_964245645.1 uncultured Novosphingobium sp.
GAATTGCTGCTCGCGGGTTCGATCGCGGCCTGGGTGTGGATGTGGCCGGATCGCCTCCGCCAGGTGCCACGCGGCGCCTGGGTCATCGCCGCGCTGATGCTGGGCTTGCCGCTGTGCCAATTGCTGCCGTTGCCGCCGGCGGTGTGGCATCATCTGCCCGGCCGGTTAGTGGAACAGGCCGCGCTCGGTACGATCGGCGAGAATGCGAGCTGGCGACCCTTGTCGCTGACCATCGACCGCACGATCGCCGCTCTGCTGGCCATGGCGGCGGCGGCAGCGATGCTGATCATGGCGGCGGCACAGGATCGCCGGGGGCGCAGCATCCTGCTCGCAACCATGGCGGGGGTGGCACTCCTATCGGTGCTGGTCGGGGCTGCGCAATTGTCCGAAGGCGATGGCAATGGCTTTCGCTTCTATTACCCAAACGAGGCCTTTCTCGACGGTTTCCAGGCCGGCCACAACGCCGAGGCCGACGTGCTGTTGATTGGCATGGTGATGCTGGCAGCGGCTGCCGCCGATTGGGCGAGCCCGGGGTGGAGCAGGAGACATCGCCAAGCGATCGATCCGCGCCTGCTGCTGGGCGGGGTCGGCGCCGCTTCGCTGCTGCTGATGCTGGGAGTGGTGCTGACTGCCTCGCGCACCGGGATTGCGCTGCTGCCCATTGCAATCGGCGCGCAGGGGCTGCTGCTGCGCCGCTGGCTGGGGCTGGACAAGCGCCGCACGATCATCGCGGCGATGGCGATCGCGGTGCTGCTGGCGCTGGCTGCGGTCGTGCTGGGGCGGCATGGCGTGCTGGCCCGGGTCGGAGCACGTTTCCACGTTGCCGCCGAAGGGCGTCCGCAAATCTGGCAGGATGCGCTCTATGCGCTGCGCCAATATTGGCCGTGGGGCGCCGGGATGGGCAGCTTCATTCCCGTGTTTGCTGCGGCGGAGCGGCTGGAAGTGGTCACGTCGCAATATGCCAATCGTGCCCATAACGATTATCTCGAATTCCTGATCGAGGCCGGCGTGCCCGGGATCGCGGTGTTCGGCCTGATCGTTGCCCAACTCGCAAGAGGCGCGCGGCGAAGCTGGCGCGCAAAAGCGGCGGGATCACCAGCGCAGATGATCGGCGCTGCGGCTTCCCTGATCATAATTACGTGTCACTCCCTAGGTGATTATCCGTTGCGTACGCTGTCGATAGCCTGCATGTCTGCAATATGTGCGGGGGTCCTCCTTCCATTGGGGAGGCTGACTGCGCCGGGGAACGCGAAAAACCGTGATGACATACCAGCGCGTGCAGCTCGTAGCAGCGATATCCACTCTGGCTTGCGCGGGATGCACGATGCAGCCGCCCGCCGACATGCCGAGCGGCCCAGCCGCCTATAATGCCATTCCCGTCAATGTGATAGACAAGTCGATCGGCGAGATTGCGCCGGGCGACCGCCTGGCGATCAAGGTATTGGGCGAAGCCGAGCTGACCTCGGACCAATATCTGGTCGATGCGGCCGGAATCGTCGAAATGCCGCTGATCGGCGATGTCGTCGCCGAAGGCCGCCCGGTCGAGGCGATTCGCGACGAGATCACGGCGCGGCTGGGCAAACGGTTCATCCGCGATCCGCAAGTGGTGGTCAGCCTCGCCCAGCACCACAAGGAAGTCTTCACCGTGGAAGGACAAGTCAAGGAGCCCGGCCGCTACGAATCCGCCAGCGACATGACGCTGCTGGGCGCCATTGCCACCGCCAAGGGCACCGGGCTCAACGCGCGGATCAGCCAGGTGATCGTGATGCGCGAGATGAACGGCCAGCATATGGCGGCGCGGTTCAACATGGACGCGATCCGCCTGGGGCGCGTGCCCGATCCCCAGATCATTTCGGGCGACAAGATCGTGGTCGGCTATTCGGCGGGCAAGGGCGCCTGGCACGACTTTCTGCAAGCCGCGCCGCTGTTCAACGTCTTCTATACTTTCAGGAACTGACATCCGCAATTTGCCCGCGTCCCCATCCTTATACCGACGGCGTATTTTTCCGAAAGGCCAGCGAATTGCCTGATATTATGCCTTTGGATGCAACTGTCCGGCAGCCGCAGATCCTGACCGATAGCCGGCAAGACGATATCTTCGCCGCACCACGGGCCGGTTTCAGCTATCATTACCTGCTGGCCGTGATCCGCAGCAATCTGTGGCTGATCCTGGCCATCGTCGGGGTGACCCTGGCTGCGGCCCTGGCGCTGACGCTGCTGGAAACTCCGCGCTATACCGCCACTTCGACCATTCAGATCAACGACAGCAGCAGCAGCGTGCTCGGCGCCAAGAATGGCGATCAGGGCGATGACAGCGGCGCCGGCGGGTATGACACCGATCGGTTCCTGCAGACCCAGATCGACGTGCTGCAAAGCCGCGGGCTGGCGGTGCGCGTCGCCCAGAAGCTGAAGCTGGATAGCAGCGCGCGCTTTTTCGCCGCGCAGGATGCCGATCTGCCCCCGGCCAGCGCCCCTGCTCTGGCGGTGCGCGATCAGGTCGTCGGCATGCTGCTCGGCCACCTCCATGTCACCTTGCCGCGCGATTCGCGCATCGTCACGATTGAGTACGACAGCACCGATCCGGCTATGTCTGCCGATATCGCCAATGCCTATGCCAGCGAATTCATCCAGGCCAATCTCCAGCGCCGCTATGACAGCTCGTCCTACGCGCGCGACTTCGTGTCCAACCAACTGGCCGAAACCAAACAGAAGCTGCAGGATTCGGAGCAGGCGCTGAATGATTATGCGCGCAAATCGGGGTTGATCCAGACGCACGAGGCCGGCGCCGGCGACAAGGCCAGCGCGCTGGGCGGGGGCTCGGTCACGACCGACAGCCTGGTCCAGCTCAACCAGGCGACTAACGATGCGACCGCCAAGCGCATCACTGCCGAAGGCCGGTGGAACGCGATCAACGCCGGCTCGCTGTATAGCTCGGCCGAAGTGGTCGCCAATCCGACGATGGTCGCCTTGCTGACGCAGCGCGCCACCATCGAGACCCAGCTCGAGGAGGAACAGGCCCGCCATCTCGACGCCTATCCAGCGGTGAGGGCCAAGCGCGATGAACTGGCCGGGATCAACCGGCAATTGCTGCAGGTCGCCACCAACATCCGCAGCTCGATCAAGGCCGATTACGATGCCGCCCGCGAAAGCGAAAAGCAGCTGACCGGCGAGGTCACGCGGCTCAAGGGGGCTACGCTGTCGGAGCAGGACAGCAATGTGCAATACGGGCTGCTCGGGCGCGAGGTGGATACCAACCGGCAAGTCTATGACGGGCTGCTGCAACGCTACAAGGACCTCAACGCATCGTCCGGGATCAGCCTGAGCAATATCTCGATCATCGACACCGCCGACGCGCCGAGCACGCCATCTTCGCCTAACCTGCTCAAGAACCTGGCGCTGGCCTTGCTGATCGGCCTGGCCCTGGCCGCCGCGACGCTGTTCCTCAAGGACCAGTTCGACGATTCAATCCGCGTGCCCGAAGATATCGAAGGCAAGCTGGGGCTGCCGCTGCTCGGCATCATCCCGCGCATTCAGGGCATTGCGCCCGAAGAAGCGATGGTCGATCCCAAGGCGCCGATCGCCGAGGCCTACAACTCGCTGCGCGGCTCGCTGCTTTACGCCACCACCGAGGGGCTGCCGCAGGTCATGCTGGTGACCAGCGCGCAACCGGGTGAGGGCAAGAGCACCATCAGCTATGCCATGGCGCTGGGCTTTGCGCGGATGGGCAAGACTGTGGTGCTGTTCGATGCCGATCTGCGGCGGCCCTCGCTGCATCGCCGCATCGGCTTCGACAATCAGCGCGGCCTGTCGACCTTGCTGACCTCGCCCGATACGCTGGACAGCGTCGCGCTGTCGTCGGAGCATGCCAATCTGGCGCTGGTGCCATCAGGCCCGGTCCCGCTCAGCCCGACCGAGCTGATCTCGAGCGCCCGGCTGGAACTGATCCTGCAGGAAGCGGCTAAGCAATTCGACGTGGTGCTGATCGACAGTCCGCCGATTCTGGGGCTGGCCGACGCACCGATGATGTCCGCGCTGGTCGATGGCGTGCTGTTCGTGGTCGAAGCCGATCGCGGCCGGCGCGGCGCGCTCAAGATGGCGCTGCGGCGCCTGCGCGCGATGCGGCCGGTGTTGCTGGGCGTGGTGCTGACCAAATTCGATCCGCTCAAGGCGGGCAATCGCTACTCCGAATATTACGGCGACAAATATTACCAGTACGAGGCCGCAGCCAAGGCCTGATCGGGCGATGCTCCGATCGTACGAGGCCCGGGTGCGCGCCGGA
>CAXTOI010000297.1:4289-4972 GCA_964245645.1 uncultured Novosphingobium sp.
CCATGGTGGGCATGCTGGCCTATGTCACGCTGGCGCTCGGCAACGGGCTCGATCGACTGGCCGTTGTCCATCCGGGCATCGCGCGACACCTGCCCGCGCTGTTCGCTGCCGATTCGCTGGCAGTGACCGGCCAGGCCGATCTCGCCGGCCATCCGCGCATGGCCGTGGCGGCGGCGCAGCGGCTTGTCGCGCGCGCACCGATCGAGCCGTCCAGCACCGCGCTGCTGGGCGCCGCCCGCGCGGCGACCAGCGACGCCGCCGGTGCGGACCGCGCGTTCGGGGCCGCCGGTCGCATGGGCTGGCGGGTGCCGCTGACGCAAAGCTATCTGGAGGTGGCCGCGCTGGATGCGGGTAATTTGCCGGTGGCGGCCCAGCGGCTCGATGCGCTGCTCAGACTGCAACCGCAATGGCTGCGCGACCCGGCAGTGCTCGCGCCGTTCGAAGGCGATCCCGCTGCGCAGGCCGCGTTGATCGACCGACTGGCGACCCGTCCGCCCTGGCTCAGCTGGTACATCGGCGAGATCGACCCGGTGCCGGCCGCGGTCCTGGTCCGCCGCCTGCCGACGCTGATGTTGCTGGGCGACCGCGGCGTCGAGCTGGGCTGCGACGCGATCGCGCCGGCCGTGAGCCGGCTCACCATCGCCGGCCTGGCCGCGCAAGCCGAGGCGCTGCACCGCCGGCAT
>CAXTOI010000298.1:0-4969 GCA_964245645.1 uncultured Novosphingobium sp.
GCCGATTCTCATCTTGATTGTCGCTGCGTTCTCAACTTGATTGCCGCGCAGCACGTAACGACGTTGACGTGACCCCCAACTTTCATCCAGTTGCGATTAGAGCCTCGGCATCGTTGTTGCGCGTGGGCGCGGTTGAAGCAAGGGGCTGCGTAGCGTAGCCTCCGGCTATGCGGAGCGAAGCAGCCCCTTGCTCTCTCAGTTCGGCAGCGAAGGCCGCCGGGGTAGCGTATCCGAGCGAGGAGTGAGGCCGCCCCGTATTGTAATCATCGACCCAGGCTGCGATCTTGTCACGGGCATGAGCCAAGCTGGTGAACAGCGTTTCGTTGAGCAGCTCGTCACGCATCCGGCCGTTGAAACTTTCGACGAAAGCATTCTGGGTCGGTTTGCCCGGCGTCGTGTAATGCCACTCGATCTCGGCCGCGCTGCACCATTCCAGCACCGCATTCGAGGTCAGCTCGGTGCCATTGTCGCTGACGATCATGCCCGGCTTGCCGCGCACCGCAATCAGTCTGATTAGCTCGCGCACGACCCGCTTGCCCGAGATCGAGGTGTCCGCCACCGCTGCCAGGCATTCACGCGTCACGTCATCGACAATGTTGAGAATGCGAAACCGGCGGCCTGTCGCCAGCTGGTCATGCACAAAGTCGAGGCTCCAGCGCTGGTTGGGAAGCGCTGGAACAGGGGCTGGCGCTCGGCTGCCGACCGCGCGTTTGCGTCCTTTGCGCCGCCGCACGGTCAGGCCTTCCTCGCGGTAGAGCCGCTGCGTTTTCTTGCGGTTGATTGTGATGCCGTCGCGCCGCAGCAGGATATGCAAGCGTCGATAGCCGAACCGGCGACGCTGATGCGCCAGATCACAAAGTTTCTCGCGCAAGTTCGTGTCATCGTCACGGCGTGACTCGTAGCGGACGACCGAGCGATCCGCCGCAATGACCCTGCACGCCCGCCGCTCGCTGACATCAAGCAGGGCCTGAAGATGCGCGACCGCTTCCCGCTTGGCAGCAGGCGTTACCATTTTTTTGACAGCAGATCCTTCAGACCCGCGTTGTCCAGCATCGCCTCCGCCAGCAACCGCTTCAGCTTCGCGTTCTCGTCCTCCAGCGCCCGCAGCCGCTTGGCCTCGGACACCTCCAACCCGCCGTACTTGGCCTTCCAGTTGTAGAGGGTCGCCTCGGATATGCCGTGCTGGCGGGCAAGGTCGGCGGTCTTCGCGCCGGCCTCCCCCTCCTTTAAAACCCCGATGATCTGCTCTTCCGTGAATCGTGTCCGCTTCATCGTCCGTCCTTCTCTCAGGCCGGACTCTAATCGATGTTGCATGCAAATCAGGGGGTCACGTCAACGTATAAAAATGAACGGTTTGGCCCTCCGGGCTCATAAGCGGCGCTGTGCTTATACGCTACCGATGATGCAGGTGTTTGCGGACTTTTTGGCTGTTCGGGCGGACCAGTCGGAGCAGAAGGGCGCACGTCTGGGCGGCTCGGGCTGAAGCCCAACTGGGCCTTCCCCGGATCCGCGGTCTGAACCTGAAATGGTGGAGGCGCTGCGGCGGCGGTTGTACGCTTGTCGACCTCATTCTCAATGAGAAGTAATAGCTGTTCGCACCTGCTTTCCGCTAAACCGCTCAGCGTCTTGCTGGCGCAATCGACGCCGTAGCTCTGGAGGGCGTCTGCGATCGCTCGCTCCTTTGGGTCCAGAGGCCGAAACACCGTATCTTGGGCGATCGCCGGATTGCCGAGCGCTAAGATCGAGAGGCCCGCCAAGAGGGCGCTGCGCATATCTCGTCTCACCCTGGGAGAGAACCGCAGCTTCGCGTCCGCTGAACAAGCGCTGGTCGCGGATTTCCAAGACCGATTACGGTGTCTGGAGATACCTTTCTAGTGCCGCAGGCAGTCGATTGGGGGCAGTTCTGGGATATTGGTCTAGGCAAGAATTTATTAATTATTTCATTGGTTTATAATATGGCCGATGAGAAGAACAGTTCAGAATTTTACGCCCTCTACTATCGACAACCTGCGCTCCGGTAAACGTGCTGATCCGGTTGTACCGGGCCTTTGGATCTCGATCAGCACATCGGGTCGTAAGGTCTGGACCTATCGTCGCCGGGTCTCGAAATCGGACGCGATCGTATCTTTGAAGCTGGGGCCTTTTCCCGCCTTTAACATTCCTGCGGCTCGGGCCTGGGCCGGCGAGCTCAACCTGGCCGTCGAGCGAGGGGAGGACCCTCGCACCAATGTTCGTCTTGAAAAATCGCGACAAGCGATGACCGTCGATAAGGCTCACGGAATTTACATGCAGATCATCAGGCTTGGCGAGCGGAAGAAACTCAAGCCGCGAACAATCTCCGACAAACTGGCCATATTCTCGAGAGACATCTCCCCTCGATTGGGCAATAAGCCACTTGCCGATCTTACCGAGGATGAGTGTTGGGATGCCGTGTACGACAAGGCCCGCGCCTCTAAGGACCGGGCAAACAAGATGGCGGGCGAGCTTTGCTGTTTTCTGAAATGGTGCGCAGGCCGTGAAGGTCGGGTGGCCGGTATCGAATTGGCGAAAAATCCGGCATCGACTCTGAATCAAATTGGTTCTCGACCGGCCCCAAGGCCAACGATCGGTTTCTCAGTGATGAAGAAATTGGCTGGCTGTTTCAGGCTTTGGCGACGGAGAGCCTCACTTACCGCCGTGGCTTTGCGCTGCTGCTTCTGACAGCGGCAAGACGGAGCGAGCTATTTGCTGCGCCTGCGGTCGAGATTGAAGGAGGTATTTGGACTTTGCCCGCCAGCCGTTCAAAGAATGGCGAAGTCAATGTCGTCGCATTGAGCCAATGGGGGCAAGCACTTGCCGGGAAGCCCGAAAAATGGCTGTTCGCATCGCCACGAATTGACGGCCCTCAATTGGCAGGTTGGTTTGGTGCTCGCGATCGGCTCCATTGCCGCATGGAGAAGCTAGCGCAAGCCAAGCTGGCATCGTGGCATTTCCACGATCTTAGGCGAACGTTTCGCTCAAACGCTCGCAAGCTAGGAATTGACCAAGAGATCGCAGAACTGATGCTCAATCATAAGCGCAAGGGGCTCAAAGCAGTCTATGATAAAAATCAGGAGTTGGAACTGAGAGCCGCGGGTTTTGCTGCCTGGGAGGCGCATCTCATGAAAATTGCTATAGAAGTCGGGGTTATTGAGCAGCTTGGCGTACCGCTGGACCTACCGGTAGTTGCTTCGAACGCTTGATACCATTGAGAATTTGTACAGGTCGACAGCTTTATCTGCCGTCCAGCGCCTCTGGCGGCCCGATGCTATTCTACGGCATCGCCGTGATCTGAATCACCTGTGGGATAAAACCTGCATTATAAGCTGTACATATGATAAAATTTGCTATGATCTGGTACTTTGGTTTCGCAGGATTGCGCAGCTGTGCCGAAGTCGTATGTCACCGCCAGTTTTCGGCAGAATATCGTTTCATTTCCCGCGAATTTTTGTGCCGGGGACGCTTCGGGCCAATATGCTTCATTTAAGTTAAAGCTGGCGCTAACGATCTTCACCGATGAGTCTTGAACCAGTCCTGCCTCCGTCGTCTGCCCGATCGGCTGATACCGCGCGCACGCGGGTCGCGAGGCAACGACGCTCTGCTGAGCGTCAGCTGCGGATCGAGAAGGCTGCCATTACGGTGATTGCACGGCACGGCATTGCTAACCTCACGCATCGCCTGGTGGCCAAGGAAGCGGATGTGTCGCTTGCGGCGACCACTTATCATTATCAGGGTCGTCACGACATCATTGCTGATGCAGCCGCACGGTTGCTTGACGAATATGCCGAGGCTTTTCAGCGCTTCGTTGGTCGACATGCCGAAGGCTCCACGCTCTGTTTCCGTGATTTTGTCGTTCGGGTGGTCACGAATGCAGTCGGCAAGCATTGGGTCGGGACGCTCGCGTGGTGCGAGATCATTTTAGACGGTACGCGCGATCCCGTCACGCGATCGATCGCTACCGGATGGTTCGATCGGCTGTTCGACATCTGGCTGGAGATCGCGACCGCCTTTCGAGTGAAGCAACCAGAACAGACGGTCCGATCCGCGATTGATATCGTCGTTGGCCTGGTATTCATGGCCTCGGGGCTCGGCGTCGATCATCTGCGCATGGCGGCGGTTCTGGAGAGAGGCGGTGATCCCGCCAGGTTCTGGGTGCCGCTGTCCGCCGATGATCAGGCGATCCCCGTGCACCAGAGCGGTCGCAAGGCGCAGCAGACTCGCGAGCGCATCTTGGCCGCCGCGATCGATATATTGATCGCCCAAGGCGCAGGAAGTGTGAACTATCGGACCGTTGCGGCGCGGACAGGCATGTCCGCACCCGCTGCCATCTACCACTTCCCGACGACGGAGGTGCTGCTCACTGCCGCCCAGACCCAGTTGTTCGAGGCGTCGAAGCAGCGATATCGCGCGATCATGGCCAGTGTCGATTATGATGCTCTTGACCCTGATCGTCTTGCCGACCTGGCTGCGACGATCTTCCAACGCGAGGCGACCGAATGTGCCGAAGTCAGCATCGCCGACTATCCGATCTGGATCGAGGCAGCCCGTCATCCCCGCCTTCGACCGGCGGTTCGGCAAGCACTTAGTGACCAGAACCTCGTGTGGATCCGTCTGCTTCGTCGCGTCGCGCCAGACACTGGTCCACGGGATGCGTTGCTGATGCAAAGCCTGTTTCGTGGCAAGCTTATCCGCATCATCGCTACGGGAGCCAGACTAGGCGATCTAGCCGAGGTGCGGGCGAACTTCGTCTATGGTCTGGCAGCAATCACACATCGCGAAGGTGAGGTTTTTTAGATCGGTACTGATGTTAAAAAAATTGACCGGATCTGATTAGTGAGCTAGCGACAATCCATGCCTGGTGCAAAATCGCACGGGCCTATGGCCCGCCAACGGCGGCATGGAGGTTTCATGAAAATCGATCTTACGGGGCGCGTAGCGATCGTTACCGGGG
>CAXTOI010000299.1:0-4952 GCA_964245645.1 uncultured Novosphingobium sp.
CCCATGGGGGCACCGGACTACTTATTCTTTTGTGCGGTGCCCGGCTCCGCCATCTTGCGATGCTGCTCGGCGAGCACGGCAGCCGGGGTCACATTCGCGACCGCCTGCTGCACCTTGTTCTTCCAACCCGAGACGATGCTCGCCTTGCCGGCCATGAGCGCGTCATAACCATCCTTGGCGACATCGGCGGGATCGCTCTTGTTGTCGTCCGCGCCGACCTTGGTGTCGTCCATCTCGCCGCGATGAAAGAACTCGGTCTCTACCGGGCCCGGCATCAGCGTGGTCAGCGTGACGCCCTTCGACTCCTTGATCTCGTTGCGCAACGCGTCGGTGAACTGATCGACGAACGCCTTGGAACCATTGTAGACCGCCTGGAAAGCACCCGGAATAAAGCCGGCGATCGACCCGGTGACCAGCACCTTTCCGGCGTCGCGCGCCACCATCGGTTTCAACACCTGATGCAGCAGATACAGCGTGCCGGTGATGTTCGTGTCGATCACATGCCGCCAATCGGCCGGCGCCTGTTCCAGAAAGGCGTGGCCAAGCCCATGCCCGGCATTGGCGCAAAGCAGATCGATCTGCCGGCTGCCCGCAGCGGTCAGCAACTTGTCGACGCCATCGAACGACGACAAGTCGGCCTCGAGCGTCTGCACATTGCCAAGCCCGCCGAGCACGGCGGTCGCATGGTCGAGCGAGGTATCGGCGACGACCAGCAGATCGTAGCCATCCTTCGCCGCCAGCTTCGCCAGTTCCAGCCCGATCCCGGTCGATCCGCCGGTCACGATCGCAAATTTGTCAGCCATGGGGAAATCTCCTCTAAATTTTCAGGCAGCCAATGCCTGGCCCGGTTTCAGCACGACCTTGGTCGCAACGTTCTGCTCGTCGTGGAACAGCTTGTAGCCCTTGGGCGCTTCTTCCAGCGCCAGGCGGTGCGAGATCAGGAAGGTGGTATCGATCTTGTCTTCCAGGATCGCGGTCAGCAGCGCGGGCATATAGCGCTGGACATGGGTCTGCCCGGTCTTGAGCGTCAGCCCCTTTTCCATGAACGCGCCCAGCGGGAACTTGTCGACGAACCCGCCATAGACTGCCGGCATCGACACGCGGCCGCCCTTGCGGCAGGCGATGATCGCCTGGCGGATCGAATGCGGCCGATCGGTGCCCAGCAGCAGCGACTTCTTGATCTGGTCGATCACATTATCGACGAAGAAACCATGCGCTTCCAGCCCGACCGAATCGATCACCGCATCCGGGCCGATACCGCCGGTCATCTCCATCAGCGCTTCGTAAACCTTGGATTCATTGAAGTTGATGGTTTCCGCACCGAATCTTTTCGCCAGCTCCAGCCGATGCGGGAAATGGTCGATGGCGATGACGCGCTCAGCGCCCATCAGGAACGCCGATTGCACCGAAAACAGCCCGACCGGACCGCAACCCCACACCGCGACGGTGTCGCCGGGTTCGATATCGGCGTTTTCCGCTGCCATCCACCCGGTCGGCAGGATGTCCGACAGGAACAGCACCTTGTCGTCGTCCACGCCATCGGGGATGACGATCGGCCCGACATCGCTGAACGGCACGCGGACGTACTCGGCCTGCCCACCGGCATAGCCGCCGGTCATATGGCTGTAACCGAACAATCCGCTCATCGGCTGGCCATACAATTCCTGCGCGATGTCCTGATTGTCGGCGGGCAGGCCATTGTCGCAGGCCGAAAATTGCGTCTTGCCGCAGTGGTAGCAACTGCCGCAGGCGATGGTGAACGGCACCACCACCCGCTGGCCCTTCTTCAGCGTCGATTTGGGGCCGACCTCGACGACTTCGCCCATGAACTCATGGCCGAGAATGTCGCCCTTCTGCATCGTGGGAATATAGCCATCGTAAAGATGCAGGTCGGAACCACAGATCGCGGTCGAGGTCACCTTGATGACCGCATCGCGGGGATTGACGATCTCGGGATCATCGACGGTATCGACACGCACATCGTGGCGTCCGTGCCAGGCCAAAGCGCGCATCAGGCGTTCTCCTCTGCCGATTGCTTGCGGGTAAAGGCATTGGTGGCGATTTCGCCCGTTTCCAGCCATTGCTTGAGCCGGCGCAGATCGCGCCGGGCCTGGATGCCGGGCTCGCGCTGGAACAGCTTGGCGACCAGCCTGCCGAGCGAGCCGGCGGGCGGGTCGTAGCGCAGCGTCGCGGTCACCACGGTGCCGCGCGCGCCGGCATCGCGGAAATCGACCCGGCCGCTGTTGGCGATATCGGCGCCTTCCTGCGAAGCCCAGGCGATGAAGCTGTCCTGCGCCTCGCCGGTGACCACCGCATCCCATTCGACCGTGGTGCCGGCCGGCGCCTTGACCACCCAATGCGAATGCTTGTCGTCACGGACATCGATGCGCGCGACGTTTTCCATGAAGGTGGGCAGGTTGGAAAAGTCGCGGAAATAGGCGAATACCTCGGATACCGGGCGGTTGATCGTCACTGACCGGCCGACCAGCGTATCGCTCTTTACCGCGCTGCCGGGTTCGCCCGGATCGGTGGCGGGGTGACTATGCTTCGACGTTGTCAGCGGAGCATCGTCGGTCAGAACATATTGGTCGGCCATTGGCAGCTCCAGATTTGGTCGAGGATACGGGCCAGAGCGCATCGGCCCGCAATCGGTTCCCGCAGAAAAATCATGCCGCACCGGCGCAGTGGATCAATTCGCGCGCGCTGGCGTTTTCAGTCGATGGACCAACCGAATTCAGTTCCGCGCCCGGTGGCCGACCCTGCGTCAGGCCACCCGAGGCCGCGCAGCCTGCTGCGCCTGCTGACCCGATTGCTTGGCGCACTCGTACTGGTGTTGATCGTCATCTGGCTGGTGCTGTTCGTCACCAAAGGCCGCTTTCTCAAACACACCTTCGAGCGCATGGCGTCTGCCCAGCTGCAGCGCAAGGTGACTGTCGGCGGCGATTTCAATCTGTTTTTCGACCCGTTCGATGTCGCGTTCCTCGCCGAAAAGATCAGTATCCCCAACCCGCCCTGGACGCATGCGCCGCAATTCTTCACCGCGCAGCGCGTCGCCTTGCGGCTGCGCACCTGGCCGCTGCTGTTCGGCAAGCGCAAGATCGCCTGGATCGATCTGAATGGATCGAACGCCGCCCCCGAATGGGATGCACGCCATCTCCGCAACAGCTGGACCTTCGGCGATCCCAACCAGCCCGGCCATGCTTTGCAGCTGCCCGATATCGAGCACGGCACGATCGCCGGCACGACCGTCGATTACCGCGATCCGGTGATGCAGCTGATCGCGCACATCGTCATCGACACCCTCCACGCCAACGACACGAAGTTCACCAACAATATCCGCTTTACCGGCACCGGCACGATGCGCGGCAAGCCCGCCAGCTTTTCGGGCAGCATCCTCGACCCCGACCGGGCCGTATCCGGCGGGCAGACGAACCTGGTCTTCCACGCCGATGCCGCCAACAGCATCATCGACGTGACCGGCGTTCTCCCGCAAGGCACCAGCTTCACCGACTCGCGCCTGCACGCCGCCGCACGCGGCAGCGACATGGCCGATCTGTTCAGCCTGATTGGCGTGTCCGCCGTGCGCACGCGCCGCTATCACGTGACCTCCAACCTGACCTACACCGGCAGCGAATGGCAATTCACCCATCTGGCCGGCGTTTTCGGCGACAGCGACATCGCCGGCCGGCTGACTGTCGCGGAGCCCCAGGACCGCCTGCTGCTCACCGCCGATGTCGCCACCAGGTCGCTCGATATCCTCGATGCCGGCCCGTTCATCGGCTACGACCCGCAGCGGCTCGATGCGCTGGGCACTCATGGATTGGTGCGCGAGGTCGGCGGGCATCCGCGCATCATCCCCGACGCCGAGATCCCGACCACCTCGCTCGGGGTGTTCGACGCCCATGTCCGCTATCACGTCGGCGCAATCCGGGCGAAGGACTTCCCGGTCAACAACATCGATGTCACGCTGTCGCTCGATCACTCGCTGCTCCGGCTCCATCCCGCCCGCGCGAACTTGTCCGCCGGCGTCCTGACCGCCGATCTGATGCTGAACGCCCGCCGCACGCCCGCCATCGCCGAATACGACGTGCGCTTGTCGCCCACCCCGATCGGCAAGCTGCTGTCGCGCTTCGGCGTTGCGGAATCGGGCACCACCGGCACGCTTTCGGGCCGCATTCACATGCGCGGCCAGGGCGCCAGCGTGCAGCAGAGCCTGGCCACGGCAAACGGCCGCATGGTCGCGATCATCCCCGCCGGCACGCTGTCCGAGCGCAATGTGAAGCTGACCGAACTGAACCTGGGCACTTTCGTGCAGAAGATGTTCGCGAAACAGCTCAAGGAGCCGGTGGAGATGAACTGCGGCATAGTCGCCTTCACCGTGCGCGATGGCGCTGCCACCGCCGACCCGATCCTGATCGACACCCGCAAAAGCGTGATCACCGGCAACGGCGGCTTCAGCTTCCGTGACGAGGCAGTCGATATGTCGGTGCGCGCCAAATCGAAGACCTTCAGCCTCTTCTCACTGCAATCGCCGGTCGGCGTGAACGGCTATCTTGGTGCCCCGGGGGTCCAGCCGCTCAGCAAGCAACTGGTCACCCGATTGGGCGCCGCTGCAGCCGCCGGCGTGGTGCTTGGTCCATTCGCGCCGCTTGCGGCTTTCGTCGATCTGGGCAATGCCAAAGCCGCCGCCTGCGGCCCGGTCCTGGCCGGCGCCACCGCCGCCGGCCAGCGCACCTCCAAAGGCGCTCCGCGCAAGGACGTCGGCAAGCCGTCCGAGATTACCGGGAAGAAAGCGAAATAAAGTCACGCCGCACGCGCGGTGAGGAGATCATTGTCAACAGATGCTTAAGAGGAGGGTGTTGGGGGTGGTGGAGCCACGCACCCACTAGAGTCTTTCCGAAATAAGTTGAATCGCCATAAGCTCCCCTCCCCAACGGGGAGGGGGTTGGGGG
>CAXTOI010000300.1:0-4934 GCA_964245645.1 uncultured Novosphingobium sp.
GACGCACGGCTTCGCCGTGCCCCCACCCTCGACCCGACCCTCGACCCGTCCCCGTTGGGGCGGGGAGCTTATGGCGATTCAACTTATCTCGGAAAGACTCCAGGACAGCGCCAGTTCCGTCGTCCCGGGCTTCACCTAAACCAGGCTATTATTTCAGGACAAAGAAGAAAGCGGGAGCCTGGGGCCACGGTAATTCGGTGCTATACTCACGCGGTGCCCAGCAAGCGCCGCGTTGCGATTTCGGGGCTGGCGTAGGCTTCCTGCCGGTCCGCGCTCCAGTAGCGCAGGATGTCGAGCGGGATGCGTTCGGCCGTGACGGCGCACAGCACGAAGGCGCCAGGGCGAACCACCCGGAAACCATTGGGTTCGTAATGCAGGACGGCGGGGGTGTCGGCGGACATCAGCATAGCGTGATTATAGGCCTTCGAGCGGCCTAAAGCAATTTACCTTGTCGAGACGTGTCTGGTTTGCGGAAGGCCGGTGCGCGCGGGGTGAGCGAGCGCGGCGGTGCGTCGGCCGGGATCGCCGCCAGCACTCCGTCGCGGAAGTGCAGCGACAAGCTGGGTGCGGCGACCGCCTGCGCGCGGGTCATCAGCGTCCGGCCATCGGGACCGGTCACGCGCACGAAACCCTTGTCGAGGATATTGTCGGGATTGAGCGATTGCATCAACCGGCGCAGCGCCTCGAGCCGCTCGGTTTGGGTGGCGATGCGCGTGGCAAGCAGGGCCGAGGTGAGTCGCACCGCGCTGAGCCGATCGGCTGCGCGGGCAAATCGCGCGGCCAGCAGCGGTGCGGACAAGCGGCCGGCACAATGCTGCAGATCGGACCGCGCAATGACGATGCGTTGGCTCAGGCCGCGGCGGGTGCGCTCGCCCAGATCGTCGAGTCGCTGAGTCGGGCCGGCCAGCAAGGCCTCCGGACGCGGCAGGCAGCGGGCGCGGGCATCGAGGCGTTCGCGGCCCAGCGTCACCGGACGAATGACAGCGCGTCGCTTGCGCAGGCCGAGTTCGATCAATTGGGCCTGCAATTCCTCGCGCACCGGCACCGCCATTTCGGCCGCAGCAGTCGGCGTGGGCGCGCGACGGTCGGCGGCGAAATCGGCCAGCGTGGTGTCGGTTTCATGGCCCACTGCACAGATCACCGGGATCGTGCAGGCCGCGATCGCGCGCACCACCATTTCCTCGTTGAAGCACCACAGATCCTCGATCGAGCCGCCCCCACGGGCGATGATCACCACGTCAGGCCGGGCTACCGGGCCCTCCGCTCCCAAAGCAGAGAAGCCACGCACCGCCGCCGCGACTTGTTCGCCCGCACCTTGGCCCTGCACCGCGACCGGCCAGACGACGACGTGACAGGCAAAGCGATCCTCCAACCGGTGCAGGATATCGCGGATCACCGCGCCGGTGGGCGAGGTCACCACCCCGATCACCCGCGGCAGGAACGGGATCGGGCGTTTGCGCGTCGCATCGAACAGCCCCTCCGCCGCCAGCCGCTCGCGCGTTTTCGCCAGCAGCGCCAGCAGTGCGCCCTCGCCCGCGATCTCCATCCGGTCGATCACGATCTGGTAATTGGAGCGGCCGGGGTAAGTGGTCAGCTTGCCGGTGGCGATTACTTCCACCCCGTCCTCGGGGCGGAAACCAAGGCGGGCGGCAGAGCCCTTCCACATCACCCCGTCAATGCGGGCATTGTCATCCTTCAGGCAGCAATAGAGGTGGCCCGAGCTGTGGCGCTTTACCCCCGACAATTCACCGCGCAGCCGGACGAAGCCGAACTGGTCCTCGACCGTGCGTTTCAGCCGCTGCGAAATCTCGGTGATGGTCAGCGGCGCGGCGTTGTCGCCAGGGGCGACCTTCGCTACCAGCCCGGCTGCATCGCGATCATCATAAAAAGAAGGCTGGGCCATGAACATCCTGTTGCTGGGCGGCGGCGGCCGCGAACATGCGCTGGCGTGGAAGCTGGCGCAATCCAGTTTGCTGGGCGGCGGCGGTACACTGTTCGCCGCGCCGGGCAATCCGGGAATAGCGCAGCATGCGGAGCTTGTCGCGCTGGACGTGGCGGATCACGCGGCGGTGGTGGCGTTCTGTCTGGCGGAGCGGATCGGCTTGGTAGTGGTCGGTCCGGAGGCACCGCTGGTCGCCGGCCTGGCCGACAGCCTGCGCGCTGCCGGCGTCCCCACGTTCGGCCCCGGCCGCGCCGCTGCGCAACTCGAAGGCAGCAAGGGCTTTACCAAGGACCTGTGCGCGCGGGCGGGTATTCCTACGGCGGCCTATCGGCGCATAACCGGGCTGGCCGAGGCGCTGGCCGCGCTGGACGGTTTTACCATCCCGGTGGTGATCAAGGCCGATGGGCTGGCGGCAGGCAAAGGTGTGACGGTGGCCGAAACGCGCAAGCAGGCCGAAGCAGCGCTGCGGGAGATATTTTCGAGGCGCTTCGGAGACGCGGGTGCGGAAGCGGTGATCGAGGAATTTCTGGAAGGCGAGGAGGTCAGCCTGTTCGCGATCACCGACGGCACGACCATCGTCCCCTTCGGCTCCGCACAGGATCACAAGCGCGTCGGCGATGGCGATACCGGCCCCAACACCGGCGGCATGGGCGCCTATAGCCCCGCGCGCGTGCTGACGCCGCAGATCGAAGCCGAAGTCATCACCCGCATCATCGCTCCCACCATCCGGGCGATGGCGGATGCCGGAATGCCCTATTCCGGGGTGCTGTTTGCCGGGTTGATGCTGACCTCCACCGGGCCCCAGCTGATCGAATACAACGTTCGTTTCGGCGACCCCGAATGCCAGGTGCTGATGATGCGGCTGGAGAGCGACCTGGGGGAGCTCCTGCTCGCTTGCGCCGAGGACAAGCTGGGGACGATCGAACCGCCGCGCTTTTCCGAAGATACCGCGCTGACGGTGGTGATGGCGGCTAAGGGGTATCCGGAAACGCCGATGCAGGGTGGCGCGATCTGCGGGCTGGACGCTGCCGAAGCGAATGGCGCTATCGTATTTCACGCCGGCATCGCAGTCAGTGACGATGGCGGGCTGATGGCGAATGGGGGCCGCGTCCTCAGCGTCACCGCACGCGCAGCGAGTGTAATCGAGGCGCGGGCGCGGGCTTACACGGCCGTCGATGCGGTGGATTTCGCCGATGGGTTTCACCGACGCGATATCGGCTGGCGGGAAGCGGCGAGAGAAATAAGCTAGGCTATGGGGCGCCTTTGCCAGCCTCAGGACATCCCCACACGCCCGCTCAATTCAAAAGCGTTGTTACTTCAGTTCGGCCAGATCGCTGCTGCTGACGCCATGCAGATGGCTCAAATCGCCACTCTCCACCTGCGCCGCCCAAGTCGGATCGCTGAGCAAGGCGCGACCGACCGCGATCAGGTCGAATTCGCCGGCATCCATTCGGCGCAGCAGATTGTCGAGGCTGGCAGGTTGCGACGCCTCGCCGCCAAATGTTGCGATGAAGTCGCCTGACAACCCGACCGAGCCGACGCTGATCGTCGCTGCGCCAGTAAGTTTCTTGGCCCAGCCGGCAAAGTTCAGCCCATCTGCGCCATCGATTTCCGGAAATTCCGCCTCCCAGAACCGCCGTTGCGAGCAGTGCAGGATATCCACGCCCGCCTCGACCAGCGGCAGCAGCCAACTGGCTATCTCGGTCGGCGTGGCGGCAAGGCGTGCGGCATAATCCTGCTGCTTCCATTGCGACACGCGCAGGATGATGGGAAAATCCGGCCCTACGGCAGCGCGCACCGCGGTGACGACTTCCACCGCGAAGCGGCTGCGCTCGGCGATGGTCGCCCCGCCATAGCGATCGCTGCGCTGATTGGTGCCGGTCCAGAAGAACTCGTCGATCAGGTAGCCATGCGCGCCGTGCAGTTCCAGGGTGTCGAAGCCGAGACGTTTGGCATCGGCAGCGGCTTGAGCAAAGGCGGCCACGGTGGCGACGATATCGCTTTCGCTCATGGTCGTGCCGCGTGCTTCGCCCGGCGCGACAAGGCCGCTGGGGCTTTCGACCGCCACCGCCGTCTCCCAGCCGCTTTGGCCGCGTACCGAGCCGGTATGCCATAGCTGCGGGCCCATCCGGCCGCCTTCGGCATGGACCGCGTCGATCACCGACTGCCATCCCGCCAGCGCAGGCGCGCCGTGGAAGAACGGAATGTTGGCTTCATTGCGCGAGGTCGGGCGATTTACCACGGTGCCTTCAGACAGGATCAGGCCAACCTTGCCGTGAGCGCGGCGCGCATAATAGGCGGCGTTTGCGGGACCAGGAACGCCTTGCGGGGCCATGTTGCGGGTCATCGGCGCCATGACGATGCGATTTGGCAAGTCCAGCGTCTTGAGACGGAAGGGGCGGAACAAATTGTTGGCAGCGTTCAAGATTATCTCCAGCCTGTCCGGCAACGACGGGCAGTGCGCCCGGCTGCCAGATGTGGGCTCCTTCGCCACCGCTGCAAGGTCTCCCAACTTAAAAGGGGGGTGTCGGGGCGATTGCCCATAGCGTTAAATGGTTTACTGCTTGGTGTCAGCGGCAGATCTCGACCACCTCGGTCGTATAAGGTGGCCGCCCGAATACAGCTACCGAGAAAACCTGCCGTTGCTGGAGCAAGAATGCGAAGAGCGGCAACGCCCATCGGCCGCCTATGAGCCAGCCCAGCTTCCCCAACATAAAATGAAAATCCGGGCGGGCTATCATCGCTCCCGGCGGGTGTGGTCAATGGCATGAATTACCTCGTTGCAGGAATGGCTTCAACACCCACTTTCCTACTCACAGCAATTATACAAGACGCCGTTTCGTCGGCGCGCGACGCTGGCGGCTATTGATCCTGGACTTGAGATCGCGGTTGACCAATGTCGCGCTTGACATGGCCGATCGCATCAGAGGTGGCAGCTTGATCGTGTCCCGGCGTGTGGTGTAGGTTCCGGCGGTAGCGCTGCTGGCCGGAC
>CAXTOI010000301.1:0-4894 GCA_964245645.1 uncultured Novosphingobium sp.
GCCCATAGCGGACCATCCCAAGTTCACGCAACCGCAAAGTTCCCGGCGTTGTCGGCTCGTGCTCGAGCCGTTTTGCGCGGGTGCCGAGCTTGCAGGCAAGTCCCCAAATCCCAGACATTTTTGATGGAGAGGTATCCAGTGAAATTATGGCACATTGTTTTGACGACTGGCGCGGTTTGCACATCGCAAGGGCTCTTGGCGCACGGCGTCCAGATTGAGGATTTCCAGCAAGGCAGTGCGGAGGCAAAGCCCTTTGTATTGGCAGCCACGGCGATAGCGGCGGGCTCGCTTGAAGATGAAGCGGCGAGCCGTTCCACGTCCCCGGATAGTCTCGTAGGCGCGTTTTCAGCGCTTGGTGGTGATGCCAGGCAGCCGCCATCGCAACCTACCAGTACCCGGTCTGGCATACGGCGGCCGGCGTGGATGCAAACGAGCAGGCATCGTGTGCCCGTTGCGCAATATAATCCATCGCAACCGACCGTCGCTGAAAGTTCCGATCCGTCTTGCTGGGGACACCCTTACCTACCAAATCCGGCTCTGCGCGGCGCCGTCGAACGTCGCCGCCTGGTGTGGTACGGTTCCATGGTCGATGCGGCTTGCGAGGCCGGCGTGCCGGTGTCTCTGTTCGATCAGATGATCGTGCAAGAAAGCGGCTACAATCCAATGGCTTTAAGTCCGAAAGGAGCCACCAGCCTGGCGCAGCTGATGCCCGATCGCGCCCGAAGACTGGGGGTCGCCAATATCTGGGATCCGGCAGAAAACATGCGTGGCGGCGCTCGTTACCTGCGGGCCCTGTTGGATGAGTTCGGACGCTACGATCTGGCGCTGGCCGCTTATAACGCCGGGGAAAACCGCGTGCGGGGTACTCTGCAGGTTCCCCGGATCACCGAGACGATCAAGTATGTCTCGAACATCCTGACCGCCATGCGCGATCGAATCGCCCGGACAACGGACAGCGGCTACTGATTTAGGAATGAGAACAAAAGGGGATTGAAAGTCGGCCACACAACCTTTATACAGGGTGTTGGACAGGGAGTCGGAGGATGATCAAAGCCGCCGTGAACGTCCTCGTGAGGCAATCGTTGCCTCACGGTTTTGAAGGGCGTGGCCCTGCTTTTGGAGACTGTCTCAATGAATAGACACAAGATGAAGGCGCTGATCGAGCGCCACGGACATAGCTTGCTGGTGGCAAGCGCAGTGGCCGCGTTCGCCGCGGTCGGTGGGACCGAAATGGCGATGGCCGGAACCGATACCACGTTCGACACCGCGCTGACTTCGTTCACGAACTTCCTGGAAGGATCGGGCGGCAAGATCATCACCGTGCTGTCGCTGGCCGGCGGCATCGTTGCCTTGGCATCGGGCCGCTTCAGCCTTGGCCAGGTGGCCATTCCGGTGGGTGTCGGCGTGGGTGCCGGGACAGGAGTTCCGATCGTGACGTCGGCGATTACCGCCACGATCTGATCGGGTGGTCGGCAGCGTGGCCGGCCTCATGGCGGAGCCGGCCCAATAAAAACCAAATGATACGAGACTTAGACGGCGAGGAAACTCATGGAGCGCTATGCAATTCCCAAGCATCTGGACGATCCCGAATTGATCGGTTTCTGGACGCTCGACGAATTTCTGATGATGATCATCCCCTTCGGGGCGGGGATCATACTCCAGCACATCGTGCTCGGCCTGCTCGCAGCAATCGGGTTCTGGCTCGCTTATCGCAAAATCCGAGCTGGGCGTTCGATGTCCTGGATCCTGCATTTTGGATACTGGCACCTGCCGGGCGAGTTTTTCGGCTTAAAGAGTTTCCCGCCGTCGCATCTTCGTGTCCTGGCAGGATAATCGAGATGGATCTGGATCTTGCGCATGGCTCGGCCCAGCGCGTGCTGCGCCAGCGCAACGCCTTGGCCATTGCCGCGCTCGTGCTCGGCGTCTTGCTGGTCACCACCTTTTCGGTTGCCACGCACAAGGACCGCGAGGTCATCCTGGTCCCGACCATTCGCACCGCGGTGACGCTGAGCACCACGGCGGTGTCGCCGGATTATCTCGAAATGGTCACCCGCGATGTCGCGGCAGTCGCACTGAACCGCTCGCCGGATGCCTTGCAATACTGGATGAACAGCATTCTCGCGGTAACCGACGACCGCGCCCGCGCGGATGTGAAAGCGCAACTCATCAAGATCGTGGCCGAGCAGCAAGGCTCGCAGATCACGCAGTTTTTCACCCCCGACATGCTCCAGGTCAATCCGGCCAAGCTGGAAAGTCAGGTCGGGGGCGCGGTGCATACGGTGGTGTCGATGAAAGAGATCTCGAGCGTCCATCGCACCTTCAAATTCAACTGGTCCTACAACGGAATGTCGCTGAAGCTCGTGGGCTTCGGGGCGATCCAGCAGGCGAGCACCAAACCATGACACAACTTCATATCGAGGCCGCAACCCTCATCGCCTGCGCGGAAATCGGCGCCGGGACGATACTGGCAGCGCAGTGGCTGAAGCCGGCGCGACTGATGGGCCTGTTGTCCCTGGCCGCGGGTCTGGCGGCGTGGTCGCTGCCGGCGTTTGCCGATCAGAATGTAGTGGCCGCCGATAATGGCACGATCATCTGCGACGCCTCGCTGAAAGACCTGACCCGGATATCGCTGAAGGACGATCAGTTCGCCTCGGTGTCGAAAGTCACGGCGGATAATCCGTCCGACGATTTTCAGGTGGTTAATGAGCCGCTGCGCGGCGACATTTATCTCTCGGTGCCGACCGGCTTTACCAAGCCTGTCATCTCGTTCTTCGGAACGACGCACAAGGGCTACACCTATAAATTCTTATGCTCGGTGAGCGGCAACGACGCCAAGCAGATCTTCATCGCCAACGCCGAGATGGTTCAGCCTGCCTCGGTCGGCGTGCCGCTACCGGCGGGGTTGTCGCCCGGTAATACAGCAGGTCGCCTGATCTCGGCGATGTACGCGCAAAAGCCGGTCGAGGGCTTCGATGTGTCCTGGCGCCCGCTCACGCCGGTGTCGGTGGGCTCGCTCACGGTTCAGCTGGTGGGGCAGTACCGGGGCGCCTCGCTCATTGGCGATCTTATCAAGGTGCGCAACCGAGGCACCAAACCGCTTGTCCTGACCGAAGAGCAGGTCGGTCCCCCGGATGCGCTGGCGGTCAGCATCACTGAACCCAAGCTCGCGCCGGGTCAGGAGACGACGGCGTTCGTGGTGGTCAAGACCACCGCACGGGGAGAAAAGCAGTGATCGGATCGTCCAACCATGCGCCGGGTGCGGGCGCGGACGAGCTCGCCGGCGATCCTTCGGCCGAGGTCAGCCACAATCTGGCGACCCGCAAGAAACAGCGGATCATCCTGTACAGCCTGGGCGGGCTGATGGTCGCGGCCGGCATGGCCTGGATCCTGTCGCCCACAGGTTCGCAGAAGACACCGCTCGAGGATGCGAGCGGGGCCAAGTCGGTCAAGATTTCGACAGGGGACATGGTCGATCGCAACATGGCCAACCAGGAATGGATGGCCATGTCGGAGAACGAGATCGCCGCGCAGGGCACCCAGATCAAGGGGCTGCAAGGCGATACGACGAAGATCGACAATCTCCAGAAGCAGATCACCGCGCTGCAGGGCCAGAATACGTCGCTGAAGGCCGATGGCAGCAAGGTGCTCTCGGCCTATCAGACGGAGAATGAAACGCTGCGCTCGCAGCTTTCGACGTTGTCGACGCAAGTCCAGCGCGCGACGTCGGGCCCCAGCTCGATGTACGGCCCTGGCGCGCCCGGAACGTACCAGCGAGCCCCGGGTGCTCCGGGTGCCGGACCAGGCGCTGGTCCGGGCGCCAGTGCGGGTGGCGTTGCGGGAATGGTGGGCGGCGCTGCAGGTTCGGAAGGACCGGAGCGCTCCAATGCAGTAAAGCTGATCTCGTTTACCGGCGAGGGCACCGGGACGGGCTCAAAGATCGCGCCTGGCAAGAGCACGCAGTACACCGACAGCATAAACTATCTGCCACCTAATTCGATCGCGACCGCCCGGGTCATCGTCGGCGTCGATGCCAATACCAACACCCGCGGGCAGGCCGACCCGTTGCCGGTGGTGCTGCGGATCACGGGATCGGCGCGTTCGGTCTACGCCGACGGCAAACTGCTGCGCACCAACATCGTGGGCTGCATGGTCAATGGTGCGGCGCAAGCCGACCTGTCCTCGGAGAAGGTCTACGTCAAGCTGCAGCGGATGACCTGCCCGCAGCCGGGCGGCCGTGTCGCGGTCAGTGAAGTCAAAGGGTTCATCGCGTTCGGCGGCAAGACCGGCGTGCGCGGCCGCGTCGTCAGCCGGACCGGCAATCTGGTCGGCCAGGCGATGATTGCCGGTGTGCTCGGTGGGTTCGGCCGGGGGTTTTCGGCCAACTCGCAATCGGCGCTCACCGCCCCTTCCGTGAACATCAATGGCCAGCGGGCATCGCTGTCACCGGGCCAGCTGGCTTCGGGTGGCCTTGGCGAAGGCGTCGCCTCCTCGGCCGACATGGTCTCCAAATATCTGATCGAGCGCGCCGAGCAATACCAACCGGTGGTCGAGATGCCCACCGGCCTCGATGTCGAGGTGGTGTTCCTCGACGGTGTCTTCGTTCGCAATTGAGGATGTATCTGATGCTCAAGTCTATCGGCATTTGGAGTCTGTTCGCGGGGGCATCCCTGGGTTTGGGGCTGGCGCCCGCGCAAGCCGAACCAATCACTGCGCAAGGCGTGGCGCATGCGCTGGCGCTACGTTTGCCCAGAACCAAGGTGACCAAGGTTGATTGCAGCAAGCTGGCCGCGCTGTGCGAGGTCCGGGCGGGCCAGAACGTGTTCTATGTTGACCCCGCCGCGCGCTATCTGCTCGTCGGGCACGTCTACGACATGCAGACCCTGCAGGATATCAC
>CAXTOI010000302.1:0-4891 GCA_964245645.1 uncultured Novosphingobium sp.
CCGCCGGAACCTACACCACACGCCGGGACACGATCCGACGCATGGTAGTTGACAGATGAACTGTCGGCGCAATTTGGACGGTGCACTTAGCGAGCAACCGCTTGGTCACACGCAAAAACACCTATCGCGCAAATTTTACGACCCTGACGATCGGCCCTGCCGCCTCGCCCCGAGCCGGCGCAAAACTCGCGACGATCGTTCCTCCCGCGATAAGCTTTCGGTAAGCCCCATACTCGACCGGATATGTCCGCTGCTCGGCGCTATAGCGATCATATTGGGTCAGGATCGCATAGTCTGCGGCACAACTCGCCCGGCGCGGGGCCGCCACGGTTCCATAATCGACGTTCGAGCGCGCGCCGCGCGCCGCCTCGATCTCGCTGTAAGCTATTTTGCCCTGAAGCATCGCTCGCGCGTCCACACAGCCGGCGTCCCCTAACGGAAACAGGAACCGCCAAGGCTGCGGCAGCAAGTCAAAACCGAAATGCTCGATCAGCACCGTGCTGCCAGCTGGAATATGGACCTCAGCCCAGCGCGATGCCTGCTGACGGGTATCATTGAGACGCGCGCTGGCATCGGCCTCGGCGTCGTAAGCCAAAGGCGCCAGCGTCGTCATGACGATCAAGGCGGCAGCGACGCCGCTGGAGCGGGAAGACAGCCGGCCCCGCAACAGCCGGCAAGCGCCGATCAACCCCACCGCTGCGAAAATTGCCAATAGCGGCAGCAAGGGCAGCGCCCAACGGTCCCACACCAGCCGCTGCACGCACAACATCGCGAAAAACCCCAGCGCGACAGGCGCAATGATCGCCAGCACTTCGGTCCGCCGGAAAACCATGCAACTGCCTGCCGCCGCCAGCAGCAGGCCGATACCGCCAAGCCCCGCCCAAATCGGCCCGCTCAAGTACCACCAGGCATTCTGCCAAGCTGTGCCGCCCGTCGCGCCGAGATGATGGAGCTGCGCCTCCCCATGAAGATTACGCAGCACCACGTCATGGGCCAGCAACAAATAGGGCGACGCCAGAGCCAGGAAACCCACGGCCATCGCCAGGAACATGACCAGCCGGATCAGCGTGCGCCGTCGCAGCAACGGTTCGGCGCGTACCCGCATCACGACT
Source organism: uncultured Novosphingobium sp. (assembly GCA_964245645.1). Lineage (GTDB taxonomy): Bacteria > Pseudomonadota > Alphaproteobacteria > Sphingomonadales > Sphingomonadaceae > Novosphingobium. The sequence goes on from CAXTOI010000302.1 coordinate 1,113, forward strand.
GCTCCGCACGCCGGAAAGCCCGCCAGCGCAAACGGCCATTTGCTCGCGATCGCCAGACCAAGCCACAAGCTTGCCCACACATAGTCACGCCAGCGATCTTGCACGGCGATGCGCAAGGCGGCGTTCAAACACAACAGCATGAAAAAGCACGCCATCATATCGGACCGTATGATCTGCGACCAGGTGATGTGGACCGGGCTCAACGCCAGCAATGCCGCAGTTGCCACCCCGGTCGGGCGGTCGAACAAGCCGGTGGCAAGCCGAGCGGCCTGCCAGATGGCGGCAACCGAAAATAACACCATGGCAACGCGGCCGGGAAGAATGATCCAGCTTGGGTCGGCATAAATCGCCTGCGCAAAATCGCGCGTTCCAGTGAACCGCCCCAGCGCGTGGCCGAAACCAAAGACCGCGATATTGACGATTGCCAGAACATCCATCGTGGTAGTAGCGGGATGGCCGAACCAGCCGGGATTAAGCGTCACGCCCCGCAACATGCGCAGCGCACCCATTTCAAACATCAGCTCATCGGGATCATTCAGTGCGGGAAGACCAAAGCGAATGCCCTGCAGCCGGATAGCCAAAGCAACGATCAGCACCAAAAGCAGCAGCCGGCCCCAGCCGTTCTCATGGGCTCGCAAATTCAGCTTCCATATGCCTGTCAATTTCAGCCCCTCTTGACCCATCGCCTGAATACGAGAGCAGATCTTGAAATGAGATCATCTGAGAATTTGTCAGATATCTCTGAAGCTGGGTTATGGGCATATCTAAAGTTCATTTCGCCCGCGGCCCGCCATGATCCTTGATCATGATCGAAATCCTGGATCTACTGCGAAAAAGTTTTCGCGGACGGTCCATAAACTGGGGATAGTCAAGCATTTTGGATTAGTGCTTGTGTGCGGTATTATGATGAAGCCGCTTTAACAGCAGGACGACATCACTTTTTGGCTGGCTTCGAGATCGACGGCGCGCCCAAACCGCTAGCGCGGACTGCCTGTTCCTAGCGCCAATCGTCGCAATCTTTGCCATGCATCAGCGACGTGTCCATAAATGTTCGCTCTGTACAATTGACCCACTGTTGACGGAATTGCCGTTACTTAGACTCAAATTGAAGTTAACGAAAGGCAACAAAACCGAGCTTCCGCAAGTAGGCACAGCATCAATTAACTGCGACCGAATAATTGATACAGGTCTGTTGGTTTTTGACAGGTTGGCAGTGAGTAGATTGTATTTGTAGCCCATATAGTGATTTTTTACCGGGATAAATGCACATTTTGTCTCCATTTCGTCGGTTCATGCAATCGACAAGCAGCATTTTCTTCCATAACACGGCATTCAGTGTGCATATGTGATCACTGGAAAGAAAATTTGCCATGGCCGACGAAAACCTGCTTACCTTTGTTGCCGATATCGTTTCTGCACATGTCAGCCATAACAGCGTCAAACCGACTGAGCTGCCACAACTGATCGAATCGATTTATGCATCGCTCGAAGGGCTAGGTAAGCCAGTCGTCGCGGTGGAAGACAAGCGCGAGCCGGCTGTGTCGGTGCGTTCTTCGGTCAAGCCTGACGCGATCATATGTCTCGAATGCGGCATCCGGATGAAGATGCTGAAACGGCATCTGGGCACTGACCACAAGCTCACACCGGCCGAGTACAGGGCGCGCTGGGGCCTGAATGCCGATTATCCGCTGGTCGCGCCGGAATACGCCGCCATGCGCCGCGAAATCGCAACGAACATTGGCCTGGGTCGCAAGCTCGGCACCAAGGTAAAAGCCACGGCGAAGGGTAAGCCTGCCGGCCTGCGCAAACCCAGGGTGGCAAAAGCCGCCGAAGGCTGATTTCGCAGGAATTGCCGCGTTGAATGCCAGTGGCGGCGACGAGGCTCATCTCTCTTGCCCTTCAGGCTACTCGATTCATAATTTGACGTGTGGCCTGAAGGTAGATGTCACGCTTCGCGGCCAAGATTCGAGCCGCGAAAACTCCCGTTACTAGTCAAGCAATCTGCAAAAGCCGCAACATGCGGGCGGCAGCAGTAAAGATGTCTCCGCGCTGTGCCTGTCGTTCCGTCGCTTCCTCGTCGCGGCCCCACAGCTCGGCTTGCCAATCCTCCTCGACATGCGCGGCGGACCATAGCGCGGGAATGTCGGCGTCGGGCTCCAGCGCGGCGAGGCTCAGCACCAGCGACGCGGCCAGGCTGGTGAGCGTTTGCAGCGCCGCCAGGGTAAAATCGTCTTGTGCGGCCAGCACCGCCGCCAGCACGACAAGCGTCTCCGCCGGCTGCGGGCGATGGATGATCCCGCAGACCCGCGTGAATCGAATATCCCAGCGGCGCTCGGCAGCGGTCAGCAAGGGTTCCCATTGCTGCTGTTGGTGCGCCCACAGCGGTTCGTCAGGGTCGGCGCAATAACATAGCGTATCGCTTTGCGCGAAGGCCAGGATGGCGCACTCCACTTCCGCGCGGCCCGTGGCGACCACATCGATGGCATAATCGGCCATGTCGCGCAGCACGAAGCTTGCGGGATCGATCGTCTCGCCCTGCGCTGCCCATTCCGCCGCCAGCGCCTCGGCAAATGCCACACCGGGGACGATCTGCGAACGCTTGCCGGCGGTTTTGATCGCGCGGCCGTCAAGCGTCACTTGCCAGCCCGAACCGCTGGGCTCGATTGCAACGTCGCTATAGAAGCGCTTCATCAGCGCCGGCTTTTCCACTTGCGCGCAAGCAGCGTCGGCAGCACCAGCGATTCGATTACGCCGAATACCACCAGACCAAGCCCGATTTGCGGGGGCAGATGAACCTTGCCGGCGACGATTGCTGCGCCGAACACCGCAAAGGCAACGCCGCTCGCCCGCATGAATTGCAGGACCATGAACCCGAGTCGTGCCGGATCGTCTTTCATATCAGCCATTGCGCCAAATCCTCCGGGGTTGCCGCGACCGCCTGGGCGCCCGCTTCGCTCAATTCATCGGCTTCGTGATAGCCCCAGGCAACGCCGTAGGCCCGCACCCCGGCGCTGTACGCCATCGCCATGTCGAAGCTGGTGTCGCCGATCATCACCGCATGTTCGGGCAGCGCCATGGCCTCGGCCAGCGCCGCATTGAGCATCGCCGGATGCGGCTTGCTCGGGTGGCGATCGGCGGTCTGCACCGTGGCGAAGTGCCCGGTCAGGCCATGTATCGCCAGGCAATGCCTCAGTCCGCGTTCGCTTTTGCCGGTGGCCACGCCCAACTCCCAGCCCGCCGCACGCAAACGATCCAGCAGGGGCGCGATGCCCGGAAACAGCGGCTCGCTCAGTTCGCCGGCCTCGCGCGCCGCGCGATAAGCGGTTTTATAGTGCTCCACCACCGCCGCCTGCAGCGCTGGATCATAATCGGGCAGCAACCGGCGGATTGCCTGCATCAGATTCAACCCGACGATGCGCCTTACCTGTTTTTGATCCGGTGCCGGAAGACCCAGGCCCGCAAAAGCACGCTCCATCGCCATGCAGATGCTGGCCTGGCCATCGACCAGCGTGCCGTCGCAATCGAACACGGCGAGTTTCACAAGGCTCACGCCGGTCCCGCCTCAGCGCTTGCGGGGACCGGCCCCGAGGGGCGCTTTGACGCCGGTTCCCGCAGCTTTAGCGGCAGGCCGGGGACGACCTTTGGCCGACGGACGACCCGCCGCCTTGCCGGCCGGACGCACGGCGCCGGTGCGCGCAGCTTTTGGCGGCGCGAACTTGTCGCTGCCGCTGCGCGCCTCACCATCGCCGGCGCTGCCGCCACCGGGCAAGATCGAGAAG
>CAXTOI010000303.1:0-4584 GCA_964245645.1 uncultured Novosphingobium sp.
CGACACCAGCGGTGGCTTTCGCCGCTTGGTCCAGATCGTGTTCGGCCTGTCGATCGCGTTCGCCGCGTCGAGCTTTTTCCTGAGCTTCTTCAGCTTCGGCGGCGGAGCGCTTGTCTAGTGGCCGACGAATTGCCCGGCTTCGCGGCGCCTGTGCATCGGGCGCTCGCCGAGCCGATCCTGCTGGCTGGCGCTCCCCGCGCGCTCGCGATCGTCAACGGAACGCTCGCGGCCGCGATCGGGATCGGCCTTCGCTTGTGGATTGCCGGGCTGGTGATGGCCGTAGCGGGCCACGGCCTCGCCGTCATCGCCGCTCGCCGTGACCCGCAGATTCTCCCCGTCGCCCGGCGCCATCTGGCGCTGCCGCATCGCTTCGAAAGCTGACCCCATGCTGTTCCTTGCCGAGCACCGCCGCCACGCCGCGCGCCTGTCCGACTACCTTCCCTGGGCCGCCGTTGTCGCGGCCGGCGTCGTCCTCAACAAGGACGGCAGCTTCCAGCGCACCGCTCGTTTTCGCGGTCCCGACCTCGACAGCGCGACGCAGGCCGAGCTGATCGCCACCTCCTCCCGGCTCAACTCGGCGCTGAAGCGCCTCGGTACAGGCTGGGCGATCTATGTCGAAGCGCAACGCAAGCCGTCACCGCACTATCCGGTGTCGAACGGATTTGCCGATCGGCTATCCGCACTCGTCGACGAAGAGCGGCGCGACATGTTCGAGGGCGACGGCCATGTCGCCGAGCCGAACCTGACCAGCGCTTACTATCTGACCTTGCAATGGCTGCCACCGGCAGACGGCAGCGCTCGGGCGCAGAGCTGGCTGTACGAAGGGGGCGCCGACGCGATAGCCACTGCGGCCGACCATCTGTCCGACTTTGAGCGGGATACCGGCCGGGTGCTCGACGTCATCGCCGGAGTCATGCCCGAGGCGCTTTGGCTCGACGACAGCGAGACGCTAACCTACCTGCATTCTACCGTTTCGACGCACGATCAGCGGATCGCGCTGCCGGCGGTGCCGATGCACCTCGATGCGCTTTTGGCCGATCAGTCGCTGATCGGTGGCCTCAGCCCGCAGCTTGGGCATGCGCACCTGCGCTCCTTGAGCATCACCGGCTTTCCGGCGGTGACGGTGCCGGGGATGCTCGACGAACTCAACCGGCTCGGCTTTGCCTATCGTTGGACGACGCGCGCGATCTGCCTCGACAAGGTCTCGGCGCAGCGAATGCTGACCCGTATCCGCCGGCTATGGTTCGCCAAGCGCAAGAGCCTGGCGGCGATCATCAAGGAGGTGATGACCAACGAAGCGAGCGTGCTGGTCGACACCGACGCCGCCAACAAGTCGGCCGAAGCCGACCAGGCGCTACAGGACCTCGGCGCCGACCTCGCCGGCTTCGCCTACGTCACCACCACGGTCATAGTATTGGGTGAGAGCCCCCGCGACGCCGACCTCAGCTCGCTGCGATCGAGAAGATCGTGCGCGGACGCGATTTCGGCTGCATTGCCGAGGGGCTGAACGGCGTCGAAGCGTGGCTCGGTTCGTTGCCCGGCAACCCTTACGCCAATGTGCGGCAGCCGCCGGTCTCGACGCTCAACCTCGCGCACATCATGCCCGTCTCTGCGGTGTGGGCCGGTCCCGATCGCGACGCGCATTTCGCAGCCCCGCCGCTGTTCCATGCGCGCACCGAGGGCTCGACACCGTTCCGCTTCGCGCTGCACGTTGGCGACGTTGGGCACACGCTGGTGGTTGGACCAACGGGGGCCGGCAAGAGCGTGCTGCTCTCCCTCATGGCGCTGCAATTCCGGCGCTACCGCGACGCGCAGCTGTTCGCGTTCGATCATGGCGGATCGATCCGCGCCGCGACGCTGGGTGTCGGCGGCGAATGGCACGACCTCGGCGGCAGCCTGTCGGGCGACGCGCCGGCGCTCGCCTTGCAGCCGCTGGCGCGCATCGACTTGGCTGACGAGCGCGCCTGGGCGGCCGACTGGCTGACCGCGATCCTGGCCCGTGAGGGGTTCGCCAGCACGCCGGAGATCAAGGAACACCTCTGGACAGCGCTCGGCTCCTTGGCGGATGCGCCGGTCGAGCAGCGGACGCTGTCAGGTCTCGCGGTGCTGATCCAAGCGTCGGGCCTTAAACGTGCGCTTGCACCCTATACGCTCGCGGGTCCTTATGGGCGCCTGCTCGACGGCGATCAGGAGCATTTCGGCGAGAGCGACGCACAGGCGTTCGAGACCGAAGGTCTGATCGGAACGCCGGCTGCGCCTGCCGTGCTCGCTTATCTTTTCCACCGCATCGGACGGCGGCTCGATGGCAGCCCGACCCTGATCCTCATTGATGAGGGCTGGCTCGCACTTGATGATCCCATGTTCGGCCGTCAGCTCAAGGAGTGGCTGAAGACGCTGCGTAAGAAGAACGCGAGCGTTGTGTTCGCGACGCAGAGCCTCGCCGATATCGAAGGGTCGGCGATCGCGCCTGCCATCATCGAGAGCTGCCCGACCCGCATCTTCCTCGCCAACGAGCGCGCGCTCGAACCCCAGATCCATGCCATTTACCAACGGTTCGGGCTCAACGATCGCCAGATCGAGATCATCGCCGGCGCGACGCCGAAGCGGGACTATTACTGCCAGTCAGCACTCGGTAACCGGCTGTTCGACCTCGGCCTCGGTCCGCTCGCGCTCGCCTTCACCGCCGCCTCGTCGCGATCCGACATGGCCGCCATCACCGCGCTGCTCGACGCGCATGGCTCGGCTGGCTTCGCCGCCGCCTGGGCTCGCCATCGTTCCCTCGAGTGGGCGGCGGAGCTGCTCGCCCCCGACTCCCACGCTCCCCTGGAGGTTGCCCAATGACCCGCGCACGTCTCGCCAAATCCACCATCGGCGCCGCAGCACTCGCACTGACGATCGGCGCGCCCGCCGACGCGCAGTTCGGTGGCATCGTCTACGACCCCAGCAACTATGCGCAGAACGTGCTGACAGCGGCGCACACGCTGAGCCAAATCAACAATCAGATCAAACAAATCCAAAACCAGGCGCAGAGCCTGATCAATCAAGCGCGTAATCTCGCGAACCTGCCGACAAACATGCTGTCTGGCATTCAGCAGGACATCAACCGCACGCGCACGCTGATCACGCAGGCTCAGCAGATCGCTTACAAGGTCGAGAATATCGACCAGGTGTTCAGCCAGCGTTACCCGTCAGGCTCGCTCGCCGGGACGTCGTCTGGCACGCTAATCGCGAATGCCCAGACGCGCTGGACCGATGCACTGGCGGCGTATCAGGATTCGCTGCGGACTGGCGCGACAGTCACCGGCAATCTCGATGGCACCGCGTCACAGACGAGCGCCCTGGTGACGGCCAGCCAGGGTGCAACCGGCGCGCTCCAAGCTGCGCAAGCGGGCAACCAGCTGATCGCGCTCGAGACGCGCCAGCTTGCCGACTTGACCGCGATGCTCGCCGCCCAAGCGAGAGCCAACGCAATCTCGGCGGCACGCGCCGCTTCCGATGAAGCACAGGGCCGTGAGCAGGCCCGGCGCTTCACGCAACCAGGCGCCGGTTATGTGGCGCAGACCGTGTCGCTGTTCCATGACTGACGAGCAGGCACCACGTCGCCGACCGAACTGGCCGGGATGGCGAGCGGTTGCGATCGGCGCGGCCGTCGCCGCCATCGGCACCGCTGCGCTGATCGGGCTCCGCGACTCCGATCTGCCGCAACCACGCTTCGTGGCAACCGTGGATGACACTGTTGTCACGAAGTCGGTGAGCGATCCGCTCATGGTCGAGCTACTGCGCTGCCGGTTACTCCCGGCGGGCAGCGACGATGCTGGGTGCCGAGAAGCGTGGGAGGTCAATCGCCGCCGCTTCATGGGCGAGAGCCGAACCTATGTCGCGCCGGCAGCGGCCGACGCCGGCGGGGAGCGCTGAGCCATGGAGCAGGATCCCGGCGTCATCGACAGGTTTCTAGACCTGTTCTCACGCTACATCGATTCCGGCTTCGGCTTGATCCACGGCGACGTCGGCTTCCTCGCGAGCTCGCTGATCGTCATCGATGTGACATTGGCAGTGCTGTTCTGGACGTGGGGTGAAGGCGATGACATCCTTGCGCGGCTGGTCCGCAAGACGCTGCAAGTTGGCTTCTTCGCCTTCCTGATCTCCAACTGGAACGGTCTCGCCAAGATCATCTATCTGAGCTTCTCGGGGCTCGGCCTGAAGGCCGCCGGCTCCGGGAGTGCCGACGATCTGCTCCATCCCGGCAAGATCGCGCAGACCGGCATCGATGCGGCGCGGCCGCTGTTCGATCAGGCAACGGCGCTCGCCGGCCCGGTCGGCATCTTCACCAATTTTGCCGAGATCGCGGTGCTGCTGCTTGCGTTCGCAATCGTGCTCATCGCCTTCTTTATCATCGCCATCCAGATCTTCGTGACGCTGATCGAGTTCAAGCTGGTGACGCTCGCGGGCTTCGTGCTGGTGCCGTTCGGTTTGTTCGGCCGCACCGCTTATCTGGCAAAGCGGATACTCGGCAACATCGTCGCGACTGGGGTCAAGGTGCTGGTGGTGGCGGTGATCATCGGCATCGGCACGACCATCTTCCAG
>CAXTOI010000303.1:4594-4878 GCA_964245645.1 uncultured Novosphingobium sp.
ACAATCTCCCCCCTGTTCATCTTTGAGTTCGGCGCCCCGCCCCCGACGATCGAGCAGGTCGCCTCGGTAGCGCTCGCCAGCCTGACGCTACTCGGTCTCGCTATCTTCGGGCCCGGCATTGCCAATGGCATCGTCTCGGGCGGTCCGCATCTCGGCGCCGGTGCTGCGGTCGGTACAGGGTTGACTGCAGCTGGCATCGGCGTGGCGGCCGGCGCAGGAATCGTGGCTGCCGGAGGCGTAGCTACGCGGGGCGGCGCGGCCGCCGCCCTCGTGGTCACGCCGTA
>CAXTOI010000304.1:0-4866 GCA_964245645.1 uncultured Novosphingobium sp.
AAAGCGCGAATCTGCTGATTTTGTGACTCAGTAAGACTAGCAGTTTGCTGAAAAAGCGCCACCGGCTGCTATGATCTTGATTTTCAGGTGGTTCGGCGTTGACGTGATGGCGGTATGGCTCGTTTTGAGCTGGGTATGATATAGCCTCGGTGCCTTGCCCCGCAGGAACCCGCTCCTCTCCGGTGGTGGGGACTCTTGCCGTTCTCGACCACAAGGCGCGGCATGCCGATCGGCTTGGGTGCGGGGCGGCCAAGCTGATGGCGACCAAGCCGTTCAAACCAGTTGCCGCAGCCATCGCCAACACGCTTGCCCGCATCGTCTACCGGTCATGACGACCGGCATAAATCCTATCGAAAAGCTGTCGCCTCAAGCCTAACCGCCTAGGTAAACAGCAACGCTTGGAAATCTCGGGTGACCATGATGTGACACAACCATCATCCTTGATCGCCGGGCGCCGTCCATCCATGACAGCACGCTGGCGAGGCTACCCATGAACTGACCTCGACTCCTCCTGTAAATTGTCGGGGACCGGACAGTCGCACGCGCACCTGGCGCGTAATGGCTCAATGCATGGAAAGCGAAGAACGAGGCCATCAGGCGACGGAACGCCGACTCGACGGGCCGCCGGTCACATTGGACGACAAATGGACAGCGACGTCCGGGCGCGCCCTGATGAGCGGGACGCAGGCTATCGCGCGCATGCTGTTGATACAGGCCGATCGGGATCGTGCCGCTGGTCTCAACACCGCCGGATATGTTTCCGGCTATCGCGGATCGCCTCTCGGCGGCGTCGACATGACCCTGTGGACGGTAAAAAAGCGCCTCGACGAGGCACGCATCCATTTTCAGCCCGGCGTCAATGAGGAATTGGCAGCGACTGCGGTCCACGGATCGCAGCAGGTCGGCCTGTTCCCCGATCCGAAATATGATGGCGTGTTTGCTGCCTGGTATGCCAAGGGACCGGGCGTCGATCGCGCGCTCGATGCGATGAAACACGGCAACTTCGGCGGGGTCAGTCCACTCGGCGGGGTGTTGTGCGTCTACGGCGACGATCATCCGGGCAAATCGTCAACGGTGGTCAATCAAAGCGAGCAGGCGATGGCGTCCTGCCTCATCCCCTCGCTCTATCCGGCGGATGCGGGGGAGATCCTGCGTTACGGGCTCCTCGGCATCGCCATGTCGCGCCACTCGGGCGCCTGGGTCGGTCTCAAATGCGTCAACGAGACGGTAGAACAGACAGCCACCGTCGAGCTTGGCGAGACGGTGGTCTCGCTTCCGCGCGAGGAGGTCGTGCCCGACGGTGTCCATGCCCGTTTCGGGGTCTACAATCCGATCGGGGATGAACAGACCGCGCTCGAGGTCCGGCTGCCGAGGGTCCATGATTTCGTTCGGTTGAACGGCATCGACCTGACCGCATTCCGGGCTACGCGCCCCCGATTGGGCATTGTCACCGCCGGAAAGAGCTATGGCGACGTGCGGCAGGCGCTGGTGCTGCTCGGGATCGATGACGCCGCCGCCGCCAGGCTTGGCATCTCGCTTTACAAGGTCGGCTGCATCTGGCCGCTGGAGCCTGAAGGTCTCGTGGACTTTGCCGCCGGGCACGATGCGCTGCTCGTGGTCGAGGAGAAGAAGGCGTTCCTCGAGCCGCAGATCGCTGCCGCCCTGATCAACCTCGGCGACGCGCCCCGTGTCCATGGCAAGCGCGATGAGCATGGTGCGGCCTTGCTCTCCTCGATCCGATTGCTCGACCCGGCGGACATTGCGCGGGCCATCATCGGCCGCCTCGCCCATCTCGGTGTGACCGACCCGCAGCTGACGTTTTCGGCCGATGCGGAACCGGACGCAGGGCCGCCGCCGGCTCGCCGCGCGCCCTTCTTCTGCTCGGGCTGTCCGCACAATCGTTCCACCAAGGTGCCCGACGGCAGCCTCAGCATGACCGGCATCGGCTGTCACGCGATGGTCAATCTGGTCCGCCCGCAAACCGCGCTGCCAGCCGTTCAGATGGGAGGCGAAGGCGCTAACTGGCTGGGCATCGCGCCGTTCACCGGCACCCGCCACATCTTTCAGAACATGGGCGACGGCACCTATTATCATTCGGGCCTGCTGGCGATCCGCGCCGCTGTCGCGGCAAAGGTGAACATCACTTACAAGATCCTCTACAACGACGCGGTGGCGATGACCGGCGGCCAGCCTGTCGACGGACCGATCTCGGTCGCCGAGATGGTCCGGCAGGTTCGTGACGAGGGGGTGATCGAAGTTGTCGTCGTCAGCGACGATCCCGATCGCCATCGGTCGGATGCGCATCTGCCGAAGGGTATCGCGATCGAGCATCGTGACGATTTCGACGCGCTCCAGCGCCGCCTGCGTGAGGTGGCGGGAGTCACCGTCGTCGTTTACGAGCAGACGTGCGCCGCCGAGAAGCGCCGCCGCCGCAAGCGCGGCGCCTTCCCCGATCCGGCGAAGCGGATGTTCATCGCCAAATCGGTGTGCGAAGGCTGCGGCGACTGCTCGGTACAATCGACCTGCGTCAGCATCCAGCCGGCCGAGACGGCGTTCGGCACGAAGCGTCGCATCGACCAATCAAGCTGCAACAAGGATTACAGTTGCGCGAACGGCTTCTGCCCATCCTTCATCACGGTGCGCGGCGCCGAGCCCCGCAAGCCCGCCGCCGCCGAGATCGGCGACGAGCTGTTCGCCTCGCTGCCCGAGCCCATAGTCGAGGGCGCAGCCGACCTGATGATCGCCGGCATTGGCGGCACCGGCGTGGTGACGGCGGCGGCCTTGATCGGCATGGCGGCACATCTCGACGGCAAGGCCGCTTCGCTGTTCGACATGACCGGGCTCGCGCAGAAGAATGGTGCGGTCTATAGCCATGTCCGCGTCGCGGCAGTGCCCGAGGCGATCCCCACGCAACGCATCGGCCGGGGCGGAGCGACCGTGCTGCTCGCCTTCGACGCGGTGGCAGCGCTTGCGCCCGACGCATCGGGCACGCTGGCGCCGACGACGCGGGCGGTGGTCAACACCGATGTCACGCCAACGGTCGCCTTTCAGTTCAATCGCGATTTTGCGCTCGACGCGCAGCCGATGCTCAGGCGACTGGCGAATCGGACCGACGCCGACGCGATGATGCGGATCGACGCAACCTCGCTCGCCGGCCAACTGCTCGGCGATACGATGATGACGACATCGCTGCTGCTGGGCGCCGCCGCGCAGCGCGGCCTGCTGCCGGTGAGCGTGCAGTCGATAGAACAGGCGATCGGCCTGAACGGCGTTGCCGTTGCGCGTAACATCAAGGCGTTTCGCCTCGGCAGGTTGTTCGTCCACGACCCGGAGGCGGTCGAGGCGATCGCCACGCAACATGTGCTGCCGGGCAAGCCGATCCCGACGACATTGCCCGAACTGGTCGAACAGCGCGGCGCGCATCTGACCCGCTATCAGAACGTCCGCCTGGCGGATCGCTATAAGGCGCTTGTCGATCGGGTTGCGGCCGCCGAGGCGGCGGTTGGGCCGGCCTGCGACAGCTTGGCGAGGACCGTCGCGCATAATTACGCCAAGCTGCTTGCCTATAAGGACGAATATGAGGTTGCGCGGATGCTGACCGATCCGGCGCTGGCCGCAGAGATCGCCCAGACATTCGAGGATGGCGCCAAACTCTCCTTCAATATGGCGCCGCCGACGCTGGGCGGAAAGTCCGTCGGCGGTCGTCCGCGCAAGCGCGAATTTTCGATGCGCATCCGCCCGTTGCTTAAAGTGATGGCGGCGTGCCGGGGAATGCGCGGCAGCTGGGCCGACCCGTTCGGCTGGACGCCCGAACGGCGCATGGAGCGGCAGCTGATCGCCGATTACGAAGCCTTGGTCGATCGCGTGCTCGCTGGCCTGACGGCCGCCAATCACGCCGCCGCCGTCGCGGTGCTGGCGCTGGCTGATGAGATTCGGGGCTATGGCCCGGTGAAGGATGCAGCGGTCGCGGCCTACAGCGCCAGGATCAGCGATCTGGAGGCACGTATGGCGACCGCCCCTGAGGCGGCGGTGGCGGCCAGGGTAGCAGCATAAATGGGAGCGAGACGATGATCGACGAACGAGCCGTGCAGCAATTGATCGACAAGCAGGAAATCTACGAGTTGATGTGCCGTTATTGTCGCGGCGTGGACCGGATGGACAAGGAACTCACCCTGTCGTGTTTCTGGCCGGGCGCGATCGACGTCCATGTCGGCAAGGGCGGCCGGCTCCATACCGGCACCGCCGAGGCGTTCTTCGATCATGAATGGGAAGGCTTCAAGGAATTCACCGCCTCGCAGCATTACCTGTGCAACATGCTGATCGAGGTCGATGGCGAACAGGCGCTCGCCGAAACCTACCAGTTCTCCTTCTATTGGAAAGCGCCCGGTGACGATCCGGCGCTCAACTGGCAGAATTGCAACCGTTACCACGACCGCTTCGAAAAGCGGGACGGGAAATGGCGCATCCTGCGGCGCGAATTTTATCGCAATTTCTCGATCCCCATTGTGCCGACCGGCTTTCCCGATGCCGAAAACGGGTGGCCGGCGCTGTCGCAGAGCCGCGACGATCCTGCATATCGGACGTTGCACGCCGCGATTTGATCGCGGCGGGTGAATTGTCAGCGACTTGACAGAGGCATCGCTGGCGAAACGCTACTTCCACACCACGGCCGCCGAAAACAACGGAATCGGCGGCCACGCGGAACCAGCCGCGCGAACTTGACCCGGCGGCCAGCCGGGCGGCGCGGCTGCTTTGCCTGACACAGGATGAGGTATTGAAATGGCAGGATTGAACAGGAATAGTGCAGCGCTGTTGATTATCGTCACTGGCCTCGCAGCCTTGGCGGCGGGCGTCGCGTTCTGAGCC